>LFRU01000009.1:16859-27160 GCA_001512495.1 Syntrophothermus sp. DTU052
AACCGGAACCCCATGTGCATCCACCAGAGTAATGCGGGGACCGCAAACCGGACAGGCATTGGGCTGGGCATGAAACCGCCGGTTACGGGGGTCATCAAATTCAGCCTGGCAATCCGGGCACATGGTGAATGGGGCCATGGTGGTCATGGCCCGATCATAAGGCAGGGCTTTTATAATGGTAAAGCGGGGACCGCAATTGGTACAGTTGGTAAAAGGATAACCGTAGCGCCGGTCCTTTATGTCGCTGGTTTCCTTCTTGCATTCCAGGCACATGGCGATATCCGGGGATATCATTGCGGTAGTATTCCCGTTATCGTCGCTGGGTTTGATGGTAAAGCTGGTAAAGCCATGCAGGGGAATCTCCTGCATCTCGCAGCTGCGGATCACCGCCCGGGGAGGAGGCTCATTCTGCAGGCGGCGCATGAATTCACGCAGGTCTTCCTCCTTACCTTCCACCTCCAGGATAACTCCGGTGGATGAATTGATTATCCATCCTTTCAGGTTGTATTCCACCGCCAGGCGATAGACATGAGGTCTGAATCCCACCCCCTGGACGATGCCGTTAACTTTAACGCTGTAGGCTTTAACGCTCATATCAGGCATCCTGTCTCGCTCAAGTACAAATCTGGTTGCTCTATTATTGCCATTTTAGATACCCGGGCTGATACTTTATTCCAATTTTGAGGATGGTGTGCAGAAGCGATTAGAAATCGCTTCTGCACACCGTTCCATCTTCCATAGAAAAATATCTGCTACAGGCTTCCTGCTTCATTGACTGGATGCCCGTAGACCGGTCTACTCCGTTCCGCCGCAAAGCCAGTCTCCACGGCGTTTTTTCCCGCAGAACTTGTGGTACATTCGGGCCTAAGCCGGGTTAAGACGCTGCAAAGGATTGGCAGCCGCGTTAATGTCCCGATCCCCGGTGGACGGAATAGCAGAATAAAGCAGCCCCCCGTCCATGCCGATAGGTTCCCATTTTATTGGAGCCGGGTCAGGTATTTCCACCTCTACGTCACATAAGCAATGACATAATATCCTTTTCAATCATCTCCGCTACTCGCGGAACCTGCCGGGAAACGGTGTCGGTCAATTCCAGCCCCAGGGAGACCGTATGCGGTTCCACGCCGTAGACTATGATGTCAGGATCATATCCTTCCAAACGCAGCAGGTAAACGGCTTCCACCAGGCTTATTTCGTGCAGGGAAACAGCCCCGGCGACGGGCTTCAAGCCCAGTTCATCAAAGGGTGCCCGGTAGATGGTGCCCGGTTCCCCCCCGCCGTGCATGGCATCGACAACGATACAGGTATCCGCCTCAATAATGAATTCGAGCAGGTCATAGCTGTACGTTCCCCCGTCAATCAGCTTAACCTCCGGTGGCAACTCTCGTTCCTGAAGGTGCCTGATGACATGTACACCGACCCCGTCGTCCTGCATCAACAGGTTGCCGATGCCCAAAACCGTAATCCTTTTCACACCGGGACCTCCCTAACTGTCCTCGTGATAACCGTGGTGAAAATCCGCCGGGATCTTACCGGTAAACATCGATTTCAGGATGGGAATGCCCTCGGCCACATCCAGGTACACATGCACCATAACCGTCACTACAAACAGCCAGGTTGTATAGTAATGGATAAGGCGAACCGTCAAAAATCCGCCGAACCAGCCCGATAAGCCCAGGAAAAGATGGGGCTTGTAAAGGATGAATCCGGTGATGCCCATCAGGATGGCCATAACCAACCAGAGGGTGTACATCCCTTTCTGCCCGGGGTTATACTTCCCGTAATAAGGGTGATCATCAGCCAGAAACAGATAATACTTGAGCATGCTGGGCAGCTTTTTGGTATCTTCTATGGGCCGGTATACGATGTTCTTGGCGTCATTGGCTGTGATGGCATAGTAGACCCTTCCCACAACCCCTACCAGCAAAAGGTAGGCCATGGCAAAGTGTATGGTCCGAGCCGTGTCCATGCTGCTGAACAACCTGAAGGTCTGAGGTGCATGGATATAGAAACCGGTCAATGTCAACATGGTGATGGCGATCATATTGGCCCAGTGAAATATCCGGATCCAAATTGAATGCCGCTCCTCCATCTTTTTAATCATGAGCGCACCTCCCTAACTGACGGCAAACTGGCTCAGAGTCTTCCCGTTCGGTGTCATAACGTGGATGGCACATCCATAGCACGGATCCATGGACCGGACGATCCTGACTAGTTCCACTGGATTACTGGGATCCGCCACCCTGGTACCGATAATGGCCTGCTCCATGGGACCGCGCACGGTGGCTGCTCCGCTGCCGGTCCGGGGGCCTGAATTCCAGGTGGTAGGCACCACGGCATTGTAAACCTTGGTCCGCCCATCGGCGCTGATACGGTGCCAGTGTCCCAGTGCACCGCGCGACCCTTCGCACAGTCCAACCCCAACAACTTCTTTTTTCGGCAGTTCATGCGGCGTGCATACCGGTTGTCCCGGTTCAAGCTGCAGAACCCATTCTTTCATAGCCTTGGCAAGCTGAGAAGTTTCAACCGCCCGGGCAAAGTGGCGCCCCATCACGGAAAAGGCTTTATCGCCCAGGGCTATGACGTCGGGATTTTGGTTAACCCACTGGCGAGCCAGGGGTCCAACTTCCATGGCTTCGCCGTTATAGCGCGGTGACTTAATCCAGGAATATGCACCCTTTTTGTAAGCATCGGCAGTGACCACCGCCACATCGGGGGTATTGCCGCCGGTATCATCTTCGTACCACGAATAGGTAACTTCTTCGGCAATCAACCCGGGGTCAAATTCCTTATACTGCCCCCGGATGTAAACTCCACTGTCCCAAAACTTTTTCTTTTTCACGTGATCCCGGCCCTCCTCCAGGGGGAAGCCGCCGTAGCACAGGAAGTTCTGGCAGCCGACACCGATGGAAAACCAATCGGAATAAACCTCGGCTACCGCCTTTACCAGGGGAACATACTTGTTATCAATAAAGGCCTGTATCTCTTCGAGATAGTTTAAAAACTTGTAGATCTTGGAGGTGTCCGGGACCTCCGAGACCCCGCCGGGCACTATGGCCTGCACATGCGGCAATTTGCCTCCCCAAATGGCTCCCATTTCGTGGGCCTTGCGTCTGATGGTTAAGGCCTCCAGGTAGATATCGACCGCCTGGGCATTAACATCGGCCGGCAAACGATAATCAGCCTCATAGCGGGGTTTGAAAGGCGCTATATCCGGTCCCTTTACATAATCAAGGGCCGCCAGGTGAAAGAAATGAAGGATATGCGAATGCATATAGTTGGAGCCCAGAATCAGGTTTCTGATGATGCGTCCGTTAGGCGGGGGTTCAATCCCCATGGCATCGTCCAAAGCCATAGCCCCGGCAGTCGCATGCGATGTAGGACAGACCCCACAGATACGCTGCACAAGCTGTTCGGCGTCACGCGCATCCCGTCCCTGCAAAATCAGTTCGAAACCCCGCCACAGGGTACCGCCGGTCCAGGCATCCACCACCACATTGTCCTCGACCTCTACCTCAAGTTTAAGGTGACCTTCTATTCTGGTTACCGGATCGACTATGATCTTTGCCATTATGCCTCACCTTCCTTAGATTTGTCTGCCTTCTTGGGACCGATCCTGCCGGTCAATACGTTACCGGCCAGATGCCCGGCAATGCCCACGGCCGTGGCTGCGCCCAGCACTATGCCGATCTGGTCGGCAGTGACTGAAGTTGCCGGTCCTACCGGCATATCCGGCAGTCTCTCGTACATCGGCCAGGCCGGGAACTGGGGTTCGGTACAGCCGATGCAGACCCCTCCGCATCCTACGCACCAGTTGTTACCATGGTTCCACATACGGTTCATAGCATCACAGTGGGCAAACGGACCCTTGCATCCCAGCTCCAGCATGCAGCCCATCTCACCGAAGGTCTTGGCAAATATAGCATTGTCGAAGTACTGCCTTCTCTGGCAGTTGTCATGAACGATCTTATCGAAGAACATCTTGGGACGCCCAAAAGCGTCTACTTCTGGAATGTCACCATAAAGAAGCACATGGGCTATAGTCCCCACCATCCAATCGGGATGAGGCGGACACCCGGGCACGTTGACCAGGGGGACGTTCTTCACTACCTGGGATACCGGTTTGCAGTCGGTAGGATTTGCGCCGGTAGCAGGGACACCACCATAAGCGGAACAGGTACCGAAGTTCAATATCGCTTTGGCCTTGCTGCCGATGTCGGTTAGGAGCTTTTTAAATACCAACGGTTCTTCGCCTTCCTCTCCTACCATGCAGTAGCGCCCATCGGCACCGGTAGGAACCGCACCTTCCACTATCAGGAAGAAGTTCTTCGGATTGGATTCCGCCACCTTATAAATGCCTTCCCTTACCGCCAGATCTCCGGCGGCGGCGTTGAGGTTCGGATGATATGTCAGGCTTATAACCTTGGTTATTACCTCTTTAATGTCGGGATGAACAGTGTTGAGCAACGATATCGAACATCCCGTACATGATGCTCCCTGGATCCAGATTACCGGTGGCGCACCTGCTGCAACCGCTTCCTTCATGAAGGGAGCCAGATATCCCGCCAGGGATATAGCCGCCGCTGAACCCGCACACATTTTGAGAAAGTCGCGCCGACTCAGTTTGGTAGACACTTTATATTCCCTCCCCAACTGTTAGTTTCAATTCTGGCATTACTCGAATGTGATTCCTGAACAGCTTATTTATGCTTCAGCTCTCTTATTCCTCACCTCCTCCAAGAGCCATGCAATCCATTCCTCAAATCCCTCGCCGGTACGGCCGGACACCATAAATACCGGTGCTTGAGGGTTGATCTTTACCATGTCCTCCCGGAATTGCTCAACGCTGAAGTCGGTGAACGGCAAAAGATCGATCTTATTCAGCAGAACTACCCGGGCCTCGCGAAATACCAGGGGATACTTTGACGGTTTGTCGTTGCCCTCGGTAGTGCTGATAACCACCGCCTTGAAATCCTCACCCAGGTCAAACTCGGCCGGGCACACCAGGTTGCCGACGTTTTCGATAAAAAGCAGGTCCAGGTTTTCACCGATACTGGCGAAAGCCTCACCAACCATCCCCGCATCCAGGTGACAGGCTCCTTGAGTGTTGATCTGCTTTACCGGCACCCCTTTTTTCTCGATGCGACGGGCATCCTGATCGGTGTACAGGTCACCTTCGATAACTCCCAGGCGGAGCCGGTCATGCAAATGGTCAATACTCCTCTCCAGCACCGTGGTCTTGCCCGAACCGGGTGAGCTCATCAGGTTAACGACCAGCGTTCCCTGGCGGGCAAATATTCCGCGGTTTCTGCGGGCCAGGAGGTCATTGGCTCCCAGAATGCTGGCTTCCATGCGGATCTGTGTCATCAGCATTCCTCCCCTTCGTAACAGTCAATATACAGTTCCCGACCCTGAATAATCTCAATATTGACAGAGCCGCAATGGGGGCAGATAAAGCTCACACTGTCTTCCACCGCAAAAGACTGGTGGCACTGTCCACAACGGCATACGATTTCTTTTTCCTCGATCTCCAGGTCTGCCTGCCGGAACAATTCTTCACCGGCTTTGATGGCTTCAAAAGCAAACTGCAGGCTGTCGGGTAAAGCCATGGACAGCTTGCCCACCACCAGCTTTATCCGTTCCACCCTGCGGATATTGTTCTGCAGGGCACTATCACGAACAATTCCCATAACCCCTTCAATCAAAGCGAACTCATGCATGGTGGATACCTCAGCCTTTATCAAAAAAGTCCGGCAAACGAAATGCCGGACAGCTATGAACCCAGAATAATACTGCATCCCGCATGGATATGCATATCTGGTGTTCTCCTCAGCATCTCCTTTTCACAATGGAAGGCATACCCGTTTCCCGGTATACCCCGGCCTGGAGCTCATAGCGCCTGCCGCCTCCAGATCTCCAGGCTCGGAGATGGATATTCTTTTGCCACAAGTCATACTTTGTTGATTCTATAAATAAATGCAAATTCCTGCAACGAAAAAACCATTTCGGCAAATCCTTTGGTCTTACTGCAGGCAGGACAAATTTTCAGAAACTCTTAACCAGGGTAAAGGTGCTGGTTACATTGTTATGCGTAACCGAGAACAAGTAGTTGCCCCGGGCCGTCAGGAATATCCTGGCCCGGCCGTTGTCGTCGGTCCTCAGACGATGGGGATGCTCGCGGTGATGGGTACCGGCATAGGTAGCCTTGACCTCCAATCCCGCCACCGGTTCACCCGCGGCCAAAACCTGGAATTCATAGTTTTCTCCCAACCGCGCATGGCTGTAACCGGCGGGGACGATTTCCAGCGGCAGCCCCAGGGCCTGCAGGCCGTGATGGTGGTGATGACCGATCTCCAGGACGACTTTGCCATACAGTTCATGCTCGCCCTGCTCCCGAACATATACCTGCAGCAGGCCGTCAGCTTCCTGCCCCAGATTGATCTCCATGCTCCCCTGGTGTTCCTGCACCGGAACCGCCCGGCTGACACCGTCGGCGACGGCGAAGGCTTCCAGGCCATCCCCGGACAATCCTTCCCCGGGTTTCATATTGTAACCCTTGAATATTCGGAGGATCACCTCCTCTCCCTCATGAAAATGGCCGTGATCGGTGGCCGGCTCCAGCCATAGCTCCTGGATCCGCTGAGTAACCACGGCCTCAGGAGTTTCTTCCAGTAAAATGCGGTGGCGTACCAGTTCCATTTCCACGATGCGGGCCTTTATAACCCGGCGTTCTCCAAATACGCTCTCCAGAAAAATACTGCCGTCTTCGGCCGGTATGATCCGATCAACGCGCTCCATCAACAGTTCTTCTCGTCCGCCCCGATTCAAATAAACATTGGACTCACACAAGTTACCGACCCCCATTCTCTGCCAGGCAGCCGGGACAGACCGGACCCCGGGCGGTTTCAGTCGCTTTAATATCAATAACCCCTTCACCACAACGGGTGCACTGGATGGTGTTAAAAATCCCGGCCTTGGGCGGGAATTCGAAATCGATTTCCTTCCACTCAAACAGTTCTTCAAAGGGTGTACTCATCAATTGCTCAAACAGCAACGCAATCAATTCCTCTTTTTCCGCCGCTTCAGCCTCCGTCAGCGGGCCCTTGCAGACCAGCTCCCGGTACCGCTGCGACTGCGGGGTACGACTGTTCCGGAATTTCTGAGCCACGCGGATCGCCTGCCCATTCTCCCGGCTGGCGATCGTGTAAACGTTCTTCCCGTAATCTTTGAAGATCAGGTTGCCCTTGCCGAAGGTACACCCCAGTATGGCCTGTATCGCATCCACTCCGCAGGAATCGGTCTCAACCACTGCCAGAAGTTCCTCGTTCACATCCGCGCTGACCCCCAACCTATGCATGGCAAATTCTGCCACCCGAACGCCCATCAACAGGCCCGGGCATACATGACCGTGAAATTGAATCGCCTTTTCCAGCGGTGACATGTCCTTGCACAAACCTTATCCCACCTTTCCTGCTCATCATAATACATCTGCCGGAGGCTTGAATCCAGGATGCGAATCCATTAGCCGGCGCACCTGCTCCACCAGATGTTCCACCTGCAGGGGAAGACTCTCGCTTACCGTCCCCACAATATCCAACTTGAATCGGTTCAAAGGGATGAGTACCTTGATCGCATCTGCCGAGGCAATGGCTTCCGCCATCCGGGGACTGAGTTCACCTCCCAGCGAGTTGGCCGCTATTATGGCCACCGAGCCTACAATACAGTCAACCCGGGGGACATTGAATACTATGGCGTTCTCACCGCTGGCCCCTTCATTGGCACCGGCTTTGAGCATCGCCGAGCTGGCCACCGCGTTGGTGCCCAGCCCCAGTATATATACATCGGGGCCCAGCTCCTGGCGTAGTCTTTCCACTATAAGCCGCCCGATTCCTCCTCCCTGTCCATCAACAACCGCAATTCTCAATCCCTCTCCACCTTTCCTTCAGCATCCTTCCCCCATAGGCCGGTCGGATTCGACCGCAATAACGTTTTTGGTGCAGTGATTCACGGTGATAACAGCGTCCGCCCCAGGGCCTTATTCTAAGAGTTCGGCCCGTACGCCCCCATCAAACCTGGTAAACGGTATGGTAAATTCGGGTATTCCGCTGACGTAGGGAGCAATCTCGTAAAGCCCAAAGTACACCACCAAGCTCCCCTCCTCAAGGTAATAGGGCTGGTTCTCGGCTATCCCCTGAAAATCCGTTACACCGGCCGGGAATTTATCCGGATCGGAAACCATCTGTTTCTCAACCTCTTCATTGATGACCTTTTGGTAATCCACCCCGGGTTGGAATATGGCGGCCAAACTCATCTTTTCCCCTTTTATAAGGTCATAGGTGTAGGATTCCTGTACGGTCATACCATGGGCACCGCCCGTGTACTGGTAACTGGTGGTAACCAGACTCAGAATGCCGTTCTTATTAAAGGTCACCCGGTAATCCCAGTGAAGTTCGTAGGTGGTACCGGGCAGTTTTTCCCCCACCCGAGCCAGGCGGGAGATCTCCTCTCTTTCCATCCGGGCAGCGTTCTCCAACTCCGCATTAATTCGGGCCTGCAGCGCCTCATCCTTAATCCCGCCGACCACCGGTATTTTCATGTTCACCACCAGTGCATCCGTTTGGCTTACGACCTCCCGGGATTCAACCGTTACCGGCCGCTGTGATAACACGGGCAGCGTACAACCTGCGGCCGCGCATACAAGACATAACCCCAGAACTGCCATCAGGATCCTTTTTAGTCCACTCATCTCACCGCTGTCCCTCCTGTTCATCCTACCATCTTCGTCAAGTATGACGCAGCCGGCGCTGTCGCCCCCGATTCCGCCCTCACCGTGTTATTACGCGGCCTACCAGTGATTACTTTATTTTGCCTCACATGCCATTGTACTATCTTACATTATAAATCTCATTTCCGGTCAATGGAAATTATTCCCGGGACTAGCCTAACATTTCGATTCCGCTTTTTCATCCCCAATTCCCGAAATCATTTTCCCCACCAGCACCAGCCTCAAAGCACGGGCGGCTGCATCAGCCACCAGTTCCCCGGCGCGGGTCATTGACTCCTCCAGGCTGAGCGGCCCCGGGGTTATACTCATGATGGCATCGATGCCGGCCTCCCGGGTCTTGTCGGCTCCGAGTCCGATAGAACCCACTATGGCGATTACCGGCAGGCGGTATTTTTTAGCCCGGCGGGCTACCCCGACGGGGACCTTGCCGTACAGAGACTGGCCGTTGATCTGCCCTTCGCCGGTTATCACCAGATCGATCCCCGAGACCAGCCGCAGCTCAAAGCCCAGTATCTCAAACACGACATCAAGCCCCCGACAGAGCCTGCCCCCGGCAAAGGCCACCAGCCCGGCGCCCAATCCCCCGGCCGCACCGGCCCCCTTCAGCTCCGCCACTTCCAGATCCAGATCGCGTCTTATAACCCGGGCCAGGTTGGCCAGAGCCTGATCCATAAGCGGCAGCATCTCCGGGATTCCGCCCTTCTGCGGTCCGTAAACATACGATGCCCCGTGGGGCCCGCACAAGGGGTTGGTAACATCACCCGCTATCAGGATCTCCGCCTCCCGGAGACGTGGATCCGCCGTCGACATGTCGATGGATTCCAGTTTAAGGAGTCCTTCAGCTCCCCAGGGTATTGGCTCTCCCCTTCCATCCAGGAGTCTAACCCCCAGCGCCTGGGCCATACCGGTCCCTCCATCATTGGTGGCGCTGCCGCCGATGCCAATGATCAAGCGCCGGTAGCCCAGGTCCAGCGCCTTTTGGATCAGTTCTCCGGTTCCATAGGTGGTAGTTACCATGGGATTGCGCAGCTCGGGAGGAACCAGAACCAGCCCCGAGGCTTCCGCCATCTCAACCACTGCGGTCCGTTCATCTCCCAGAACGCCCAACCGAGCCGATACCTTTTCTCCCAGGGGTCCCGTTACCTCCTTAATGATGAAGCTGCCGACGGTTCCGGATACCAGAGTATCGATCAGGCCCTCACCGCCATCCGACAGCGGGATTGATATGACCTCCGCCGTCGGCAGCACCCGGTGGATTCCTCCCGCGATAAAGGAGGCGACCTCGGAAGCAGTCAGGCTCTCCTTAAACGAATCCGGCGCCACTAATATACGCATCATGGATTGACTCCTCTCTTAATGAGATGGTTCCGCACTTATGACCCGGGAGAGCCCGCTCGCCAACATCTCCCGTCATCGGTCTCCAACTGTTCCGTCTGCCGGCGCCAGTAATGGCGGTGGTACAGATTGCCCCGCCATCGCGGGGGGTTATCTTTATTCTCCTTCAGGGTCCTGGTTA
>LFRU01000069.1:0-19472 GCA_001512495.1 Syntrophothermus sp. DTU052
CACTTCCTGTTCGGCCTCCTCTTTGCCGCAGCCGCCGAGGCACAATAAGGCCATAATCAGTATGACTCCCAACAACAAAACCGACGACTTCCTTCTCCTCAACACTACCCCTCCCAAGATGTACTGGTCAGATGAGCAAAACTAAAGCCTCCCCAACCCCCCGGGGGAAGCTTGGAACAGCCCGATTCATTACAGACTATCTAAATATCACCACTTCCTGGCTTTTCTCATCCCAACTGATCAACGCCCCAAATGCATCCGCCACATAGCGCACCGGCAACATGGTGCGGCCCCCAACAATCTCCGGAGCAACTTCCATGGTAGTATAGCTGCCGTTGATTCGAATGTTGTGATCACCAATCACCATCTCCACCAGATCAGGCCCCCGCTTCAGCGTCACCGTCCGGGTCTCATCATCCCAGGATACTGCGGCCCCCAAAGACTCTCCCAAGGCCCGTACCGGAAGATAGGTGCGTCCACTCTTAATATATGGCGGGGTATCCAGGGTGATGACGTCGTCACCGTTCATATAGGTGGTCTCCCCAACAATAAAGCTGATTCGCTTACCGGTCTGGGGTTTATAATTTATGGTTTCCAAATCAATTGAACTGCCGCTGCCGGTACTCCAGTCTGCTGATTCGTAGACATTTCTACCGGTCACATAGTAGAAATCGGCCTTCAGCTTGGCCAGATCCGCCCGCAGGTTCTCCAGTTCCGCCCTGGCTTTCTCCGCCTCCACCCGGGCACTCATCAGATCCTCCTGGCCCGGGGATATGCTTAACAGCGGCAGGGTGCCTACCCGGTACTTGATTTCGGCCATCCGGAGTTTATCCTGCGCCAGGTTATAGGTCTCCTTCACTACCTGGATCTGCCGCTCCAGGGCATCAATGCCGTAGTAAAGGCTTTCTATAGTGAGCCGCGCATCCCGCTTGGATTTTTCGTAGTCAACCTGGGCCTGCTCCAGCAGTATTCGGCTCAGGTCGGAGGATACATTCGGCAGGACCCAGGGCTGTTTGCTCAGCTCAATTGCCAGCATCTGCTCCGCCCGCCATACGAGTACCGCGTCATTAGTAGCCCGGCTATATTCCTGGTCAAGGGAATTCTTATGTATCTTCTCAACCACGGGCCTGTTGACCAGTTCATAGGTTTTATCCTTTGATTGGCCCATTAAAGCATTCAGTGCCAGACAGGAACTGCGGTAGGTAGCCTCCGCCGCTTTCACCCCTTCTTCTGCCTGCTTTAGCCCCCGCTCAATAGTCTGCCAGTCAAAGCTCGAGATCATGCCCAAATCCTTGCTGGTCTCCCTTACCGCCGTCTGCTTCCGCAGTTGTTCCAGCGACAACCGCGCCAGATCCAGGTTGTTTTTGTCCTTAATGACCTGGTTATAGGCAGCGATCACATTTTTGGCGACCAGGTCCTTCTGGGTAGCCTGTACCTTCTTGGCCACTCCCAGGGATATTTCCGCCTGCTGGAAGGTGTTAAAAAGTTCCTGGTAAGCCGGAAGCACCATACCCCCGGTTGGGATCCAGTCTACATGTTGGGCTAATTCGTCCCGCGCAATCTGGGCCTGCTCCACGTTAAGCTCAGCCTTTTTTACATCCGGATCGCTCTTAAAGGCAAGCTGAACAGCCGCCTCAATAGTCAATCCGGGTACTGAGGTAACTGCAGTTGTTTGCTGCCCATACAGGGCATGGGATGGAAAAGCGGTTACAGACAGAAAAGCGGTCATTAGCACAACATTCAAATATGTACGAAGGTTCCTTTTACGAAGCAAGATATATCCCTCCACCAGAGTTCCGACCCACGGGTCGGTATATGTTAAAATTATATCCCCGCCAAGCCGGGGAGTCAATAAAAAAGGATACCCGGGGGGAAATTCCCCGGGTATCCTTGGTTATAAATTGGTATTCTTCTCGGTGTTATCCGAAAATAAGTACCTGTTTCTGGGCGGCAATCCAGTCTACGTTAAAGCCAAGTCCTTCGGCTACCCAACGTGCGGGAAGCATGGTGCGGCCCTCAGGAGTAATCTCCGGAGCAACGTCCATCTGCACGTCCGCGCCGTTAACCTTGGCAACCTTGTCGCCGATTACCAGAACAACAGTCTTGTCGCCCTTGGTAATGGTTACGGTCTTGGTTGCCTCATCCCAGGTGACGCTTGCACCAAGGGCGTCCTCGGCCAGGTAGCGAACCGGTACATAGGTGCGGCCAGCCTTGATGTAAGGAGCGGCATCCTTCATGTATACGTAGTTACCGTTCACTTCCATGGTTTTCGAACCGATCCACATGGAAACAGTTCTTCCCGAAGTAGCAGACGGCGTTACGCAAGTTGCGATTTGAGCCTTGCCAGCCTTGAGCTCGATCCAGTCGTCCTCAACGTCGCCATCAGTAATATCATCAACGTCAAGGATAGCTGTATTGCCTTCATCGTAGGCTGCTATGGAGAGGTAAATAGGTCCTTCAGGAGCAATTCTATATGCGTCCACATAGGCGTCAGAAATCACGATCTTTGATGCCTCTGTACTTGTTGAATCAATATTAATGGTAAGCTTTTCGCCATCAACATCTACATCTGCATCAATATCGATATCACCTTCGGTAACCTTGACGGTGGGTTCTTTCGCCCAACGATAGGTATCGTCGAGAAGCAGAACCAATTGTCCTACCTCAAGCCCTTCAGCAATACCTTCAGTCAGGGTTATTTCTCCGAGAGGCTGATTGGGCTGACCCAAGTTGATGTTCTTAACTTCGTCAACACTGATAGTAAGAGCCGGTTTCACTTCGGCTATTTTAACTTTGCCTTCGACACCTGCAGAACCGGAAATAGTTACTTCTAGTGGACCGGCAAAGTTTGGAGCAACGTCTACCGTATATTCGTTGAACTCGAGAATTGCAGCGTCATTTTCACTTGCATCCTGGATTTCAAATACCAGTGTTTGGTCATTGCTACCGCTGACATCCGTAGGATTGGTAATAGTAATATCTCCATTATTCATAACTTCCAGTTCGCCCGAGGTAGCATCGTGCCATTTCGCTCCGCTGGGGAGGGTTACCTTGATTGTTCTTCCTTCGATCAGACTGCCCGGGGCAGATTCTTTAATAAGGAAGGTACCTACTTCTTGATCTCCCTTACCGGCGATTATATCGACGCTTGTGCCTTCTTCTACGGTTACACCATAGTCAACGTATCTGGCAACATCAATTGTTGCAGCTGTCATGTCGGCTCCGGAGATCTTAATCTTAATAGTTTCGCCGACTTTAGCTGTTTCGTCATCAATTAGTATTGGCAGGTTTGCGAAAGAAATCCGGCCTGGCTCGTTGTTAATGGCATCCAGGCCATTAAGTGTGTAAGTAAGCTCTTTTCTAGCAGGGTCTAAAGTGTAGCCTGCACTTCCAAAAATAGCTTGTGTTGCAACGCCTGCACGGTCAGCAAATGACCATCCATAACTAACTCCCGGAACAGTTCTATCAGTAACATCCTCGATCTCAGCTTTGTCCCAGGTCACACCCTTGGTCAAAATTTTCAGGGTAATAGTCCCAGTTCTGTTAAAGGTCCGACCCCGAAGCTCACTGATGCTGATTATGTCAAGGTCTCCACCTTCGGATGTAATATCCTTAACAGTTCTGATACTGGTGTGGGTTGCACCAGTACGGCTTGATTTGCCGATGTTTACAGTGCCACTCGAGAAAACTGACCCGGCTGGAGCAGCGAAGGTTACAATTAGGTCTCCTGACATGTTATTGAGATCAATTCCATTGAAATAGATGTAGAAGTACTTATTGGCTCCGTGCTCTGAAACACCCGGTGCACCCATCATGAAGTCAAAAGTATTGTTAGGGTTAATGGGGATTACTCTGGTACCACCAAGAGCGGCTACTGATACCATTGATCCATCTTCAGTGTTACCGGTATTAGCACCGACTATTGATATATGTCCTGCTTCGGGTGCAGTATCTACTGATACGTGGTTATTTGCGAAATCCCACTCCGTAGGCAACAGAACCGTAACCCGGCTTCCGCTGGCCAACGTCACGTCGTCAACGACAACCTTAACTACTGCACCGAGTTCTTCCGGTTGGTTGGACGGTGTAACCAGTGCGCTCTTTGCTACAGTGTACGTGGTGCCTGCCACGGCCGGCGTCGGTGCGATAAGTGCAGGTGCCAGGAAGCTTAAGCAGAACGCTAAGGTTGCAATTATGCTTACCAGTCTTTTATGTTTCAGCAATTTCCTTCCTCCTTTTATTTTTTGATTGCTTAGGTGATCAACCCTTTGGGGTTACATCTTTTTGGAGCAATGTCCCTCCCTTCGGAGTTGTACTTTCCATCTGGTCGCATATGTAACCAATGGCTATGTGTCTAGACGGTTAGAATACTTGTTTTGTTCCAAAAAAAACGGTGGTAAGTAATATATTTTTGATTTTGCGTTCTGAAACTTGGACGTTACTGGAATAAGGAAGTAGGAATGTAGCGGGACAATCTGCTTACATGAGGTACGTTAAGGGTGGAATAAGTTTAATGAGGGGGGCAACGGCTGAACACAGTGCAGTTATAACACCGATTCAGCCAACTGCCTTTTTGCGTAGTGATTAAGAAAGATTACCATTCCAATTCTTAAAGTAAAGTGGGATACAAAACTGCGTTACTCTTTAATCTTTAATAATGCTCAGATTGCCTGTTTCCGGGTCCCAATCAAACTTCAAAATGCCTTGGAACGCAATTTCGTCAAGTGGAATCAAAACGAATTCGTCCTTCTTCTTGATATCGGGTATATAATAGCTTCTATTGTTAATGGACAGAGTATCACCGGAAATCGATACGCTATACCAGGGGGAAGCGTATCGGGTTCGAAGCAGTTCGACGCAATTTCTCCGTTCCATATATAGCTTATTGTCTTCATACCAGTAGGGCCAGGTAGTCAGTTCTCCATTGAGTCTTAAAAGCTTCGGAGGCATTTCCTTGGTAATAGATACAGTGTTAGTGGCCGGATTCCACGCGACATCCGCATCAAGTGCCTCAGCCACAGCCCTAATTGGAACCATGACCCTCCCATTGATGATCTGAGGTGCAACATCGGTAGTAATTGTTTTACCGTTAACTAGCAAGGTTATTGGAGCTGAAGCGTAAGCCACGCCCGCAACTGCAAACAACAAAATAAACAAAAGTGCAAATCCTAACCTTCTTTTCAAATCAATCATCCCCCTGTTACAAGAGCCTGTTCACTTCAAATATATAAATAAGTCGAGATTATTTATTACAAACCGTTATTGAGCGTTGTTACCTATTTTAGAGACGCTTTCAAAACTCTGTAAAGACCCAGAACATGAAGCTACGTTAATGTTTACTCCCCTTAATCGAATGCTTTTCCTGGTGAAGCAATGATATCCCCAGTCCAAGGAGAATCCAGAACAG
Organism: Syntrophothermus sp. DTU052; assembly: GCA_001512495.1. Classification (GTDB taxonomy): domain Bacteria; phylum Bacillota; class Syntrophomonadia; order Syntrophomonadales; family DTU052; genus DTU052. The sequence goes on from LFRU01000069.1 coordinate 5,408, forward strand.
TGGAGCAGTCCCTATTATTGAGTCATTAAAATTGCCCTGGAAAAGATAGGCCAGACATCCTCCCAGAATGCAAAGCAGCATAATCTTTCTGTGTGTGTTTATCTCGGTCGAATAGAGAAATACATTTTCCTTAAGATATAAAACTACTATGATTAAAAAGGTCAGCAACGCAGGTATGCCTGATCCGAAAGCCATAGCCAGATACATATTGTGCGGTTTGTCCACGATATTGCTTGATATGTATTCCGCGCCCTTCAAATCGTAATGCGGAAAATAATAGCCTAAGGTATCTAAACCATACCCCAGAATCGGCCTCTCCTTTATTAAATCCATAGTTACGGTCCAGATATAGAATCGGCCGCTATCTACGCTCGGTTTTGGTGAAGGCAAATTCAAAACTCCATTTTCATCTGGTACTAAACTTACTGGTTCCGGATCCGATGTCGCAAACGTTTCAGCTATCTGATTAAGCTGATTAAATGGAGGAATTGTTTGTAGCTTATCACTGTAAATCATACCGGTAATCAGGACCAGTGCCGCCAGCACCACTATTCCCTTCCCAAAGCCTTTGCAGCGCACTCCAATTACAATTGCCAGCACAACAGCAAGAACGATAACCGGAATCACGGTAATATTAGGCAAGGATCCCAGTGTGTTGTAGTATACCGCCTGATTATGTGCATTCAATTTGATGTACACCAAGACAAGTGAAGCCAACAAACCTAGGCTCTTGAGCAAAACCGGGACTACTCTCTCCCTCAGGAAGGCCGGTACCAGAATAAAAGGAACTATCACCATTATGGTTAAAAATCCGCTGGCCGAAGTTGCAGCAAGCAACATAGCAAAAGTAAACACTAACAGTATATAGTATATAATTGCTTCACGAGTTCTTTCGCTGAATAAAAACCTGGTCAGAAAAATCATAAATATAACCGAAGCAATCCCGCTTACGTAATTCGGATTATCAATAGTGGTATCCAACACCGAGCCCTCAGTCAGATATTTCGCAACTTCCGGTGAAATCGCTAGAGATCGGATAGTAGAGTTCTCCAGAATATCAACCCCGTAGAAACCAAGCAAGCCCAATACCCCATTTACTATAACAATTGGAGCAAGGGCATAAACGAAATAATCCAGATATTTGGGTTTGACCTGTATGTTGGCAGCAATGAAGAACAGAGTTATGTACATTACATAGGTCAACGTCCCTTCATGCCGGGTAAATATCCCGGTCGTTGCCACACTCGAATATGACGAAAACATACAAGACAACAATATCAAGATAAACAGCGCTGCAGTCGGAATGTTGATAAAACTTGGTTTGATATGGTATTTAAGAAACACCATTTTATACAAGAACAGAAGGGTCGCAGCACCGGTGAGTAATATCAACAGGTTCATCTTAAGGTAGGTAAAAGCATTTCCTTTCATCCCGGTATCCAAAATGTTCCCGCTTATGGTAGGAGCTATATGCGGCAACACGACCATCCTGGTTATTAGAGGAACCAGCGCAATGATTATCAGCAGTATAATCATGATCTTGTTATCTACACTTTCCTGCCGGGAAAGCAGCAAATCCTCATTACTTGATTTGGCAGCAGGTCTTTTTTTCTTGGGTTTAGCCAATCGCAGGCGGCCTCCTTTAGTGGCTCTTCTTTTGGTCGATTTCCTGCAGTAATTTCTGGGCAGTAGCTATACTCTTTTGGTCAACGTTGCCATTCAATCCGGCAAGAAGAAACCGTTTTGAAAGATCCAACTTATCAGCATAGTAGAGGATCTCTCCATACTGAACCAGAAACTGCTTGTTGTAAAGAATTGTTGGTCTTTTATCAATGAATTTTCTCATATATTTGACTGCATTCTCGTAATCCTTTTCCTGATAACAAGCAATCCCAAATTCATAAAGAATCATGCTGCTTTCGGGGTGTCTGGCGAGCAGGGGTTTCAGTATTTCTATTGCCTCCTTGGGCCGGTTCTCGTTGGTCAACTGGGCAGCTTGCTGATACTGGATAAAATCTTTCTGAAACTCCTTGTTCTGCTCCGCCCCCCGAATACAGCCAAAAGCAATGACCGCAATAGCAAACGCAACTAGTATGTAAAATATTCGGTTGCGGATCTCTCCTGTTATTTCTTTCATTAAACGAAGTCCCCTCAGCCATATAGTTAAAAAAGGAATAACAATAACTATGCATAATTAATTACCAGATTGGAAGCACTAACATTGCGCGTATCTCGCCATGAAATGTTTTCTTTGTCAATTGCCGAAATCCTGCACTGTACACAGGAAGTCCTAAAAGGAGCCAGATACCATGTTTTTTGAATTCAGAAACCGGAATAAAACAGTCAAGGAACTGCGCAAGAATCAAGGCTACACGGTTAAAGAACTGGCGTTTAAGCTCAAGGTCGATACCTCGGCTATCACAAAAATTGACGACTTGAAATTAAAAGAATTACCCGAACCGATAAGGTCCAAGGTACTTCCGATCCTGCGCGGAGATTATATGGATAAGATACCGTGGTAAGGTTTTCTTTTCTATTGGTGCTGTTCTCCTGCCGAGTCCTGAGTGTTCCGGCCTAAGTTACCAAATCCCCGCGGGCCTTAAGCTCAATGACCGGGTTATCCATACACTCACTGAAGAACTCTTTGCAGATGCGCTCCATTTCAAATCGGTTGAAATTGCTGTTTCTCGCGATGAAGATCCGGCCATGGCTGGTGGTGTCAAGCTGTTCGTCTTTAGTGAAAAGTTCCTCCTCTATCTTCTCTCCCGGCCTGCTGCCGGTGATCTTAATCTCAATGTCTTTCCCCGGAGTCAGCCCCGAAAGCCGCACCAGGTCCTCCGCCAGTTCCAGAATGTTTACCGGGTCCCCCATATCGAGAACAAAAATCTCGCCCCCTTTGGCCATGGCACCGGCCTGAATCACAAGCTGCACCGCTTCGGGTATGGTCATGAAGAACCTTGTCATGTTGGGATCGGTAACCGTAACCGGTCCCCCGTTGTCAATCTGCTGTTGAAATATTGGAATCACGCTGCCGCGGCTCCCCAGGACATTCCCAAAACGGACGGCGGAGTAAGCCCCGGTGCCAACAGAATTGGCCTGCATGACCAGCAGTTCGCACAAGCGTTTGCTGGCCCCCATGGCGTTGGCGGGGTCCACCGCTTTGTCGGTAGAGATGAGGATAAAAGTTTCAACCCCGCTTTTTTGCGCACAGTCGATAAGGTTCCTGGTACCGACGACGTTATTCGCCCATGCCTGGTGAGGGAAGCGCTCCATCATAGGCACGTGCTTATAGGCGGCGGCGTGAAAGACAACTTCCGGCCGGTGGGTCTGCAGGCAGTCATGCAGGCGGTCATGATCCTTCACATCAAGGAGAACCACCTCCAGGGAAAGATCCGGCAGCAGGGTACGGAGGCCCAGTTCCAATTCGAACAGGCTGTTTTCGCTGTTATCAAGGGCGACCAGCTTCCGGGGTTTGTACCTGCCAATCTGCCGGCATAGTTCACTGCCGATGGAACCCCCGGCACCGGTCACCATTACCGTGCGGTCCGTCAGGTAGCCGGCAATGCTTTCGATATCCAGGGCTACGGAAGGACGCCCCAAAAGGTCCTCCAGGTCAACCGGCCTGAGTTTGGGCACCATTCCCCCATTGCCCTGTTTTATCAATTTCACAACCACCTTGGATTCTTTACATGTTTGTATTAAATTCCTCAGTTCCTGGCCTTTCATGGTTTTGGCCACGACAACTTCATCAATACTGTAGGCATTAATCAGCTGCCTGATTTCGGAGGGAGTACCCAGTACCGGGATCCCCATAATCGACGTTTTTTGGCTGCGCAGGTCATCATCCACAAACCCAACCACTTCGTTCTTGGCCAGGCGGGCGGCCAGGACCCCATCTTCGCTTACGCCCACCACACATACCCTGCTCTGCGAGGTCCTGCTCATCAGGTATTCCCTGACCATCCGCCACCAGAGGCGTGAGGAACCGATGAAAAAGATCCCCAGGAGCCAGGCGATAATGTAAGTGCTCCGGGGCAGTCTGACCAGGTCGAGGAAATAGACGGATATTACCAGGGCTCCGACGCTGATGGAGACCGCCTTGACGATGTCCACCAATTCCTGAATGCTGGCATACTCCCACAACCGGTTGTACAGGTCTACAATAACAAAGGTAACCGCTGATATCCCGGCTATTACGGGAATCAGGGTTACCAGTTTTTCCAGGTTTTCCGGGGGTATGAGCCATTCAAACCGGAGCAGGTGAGCCAGATAAAAGGACAATACCACCAAAAAGACATCCAGGACCACCAGTATGTATCTGTGCAGTTTCATAGTTTACCTCAATATGTATTGCGGATTTGCCCATATTCTGAGTAATGATGTAATGGTTTTCTGTATGATGATTAAGAAATCCTGCAAGATTAATCAGATTATGATCGACATCCCACTATCCGGCCCGGTTTCACCGCCCGGAGATGTTGAGGTGTCAAGGGCTACAGCCCCAACAGCTTGGCGGCGTTTCCACCCATCAGCTTGGCCTTTTCATCCTCGGGGAGGTTCAAGCCCTTGATGCGGTTAACCCAGTCACGAGAGGATGTCATCCCAAAAAAGATGGGGTAGTCAGTCCCGAAGAGAACCCGGTCCAGGGACCCCAGCCTGTTAATGATCCGCTTGAGGTATTCCTCGATCTTTTGGTCGTCGTATACTTCCCAGGCTGAAATATCCATGTAAACGGTGTCGAAATCCTCCGCCAGATTTATTGCTGCATCAAACCAGGAGCCGGCTTCAGCCTGCCCGGGAGTAAACGGGTAAACCTCAGGATTCAAGACATCGCTGCCTCCTGCGTGGGCCAGTATCATCTTTAACCCGGGAAACTTCTCCGCTACCGCGCGGTAGTTGTCGGGATGACCATGGTGCTGCGGCGACATGCCGGCAATGGCACAGTGAAAAACCACCGGCAGGTCCTTATCCATACAGATCCGGTATAAGGCGGTGCAAGAGTCGTCAACCGGGAAAAATCCGGTGGGAGGATACAGCTTGAGCCCCTTCATGCCCCACTCCTGAACTGCGGTAAGGAAATGACCGTCTACATTGTCCCGGCGTGGATCCATGGAAAAGAATGAGATCAGCCGATCGGGATGGGCTTGAGCCAGTTCCGCATATTCGCGGTTAATCGATACAATGTCCATCGGGGCTTCCTGCTGGTTGACAATGGCCAGATCCAAAGGCAGGAGAACGGACTTGTCTATTCCAGCGTCATCCATCCGCTGCAGCAGAGCGCTCCCATCCGGGTCGAGGAATGATTTCTCCTGTTCCTCGGGGGTCGTGTTAATACCGCAGGGGACATAGTAGGCGTACGCCAGGCCGGCCGTAAAAAGGGGCCAGAATTCATCCGGCATCAGGAAACCTTTTTTCCACCAGTGAACATGGGCATCAATAATCATGCTTGATTCTCCTTCCATGGATTGTAATCTTTGTGTTTAAGTTACCATACGGTGCTTCTCCGGTATTGACTGGATACTCCACCGATAATGGCGCCCCTAGCCCTGTGGTCTCCTTAGATACTGCGTACGTATACTCTCTCCACCGGTACACGTGCCTTTTCATAAATCTGTGGCCTCCATTGAGTAACGTAATTTGCAAAGAGGCATTATTGTTTATTTGATTTTGTCATCCCCGACCAATGAACAAAATCCAAGCCTTCTTCCTTCGCTATTCCGGCAAGCATATCCATTCTTTCTTTCGAGATCTGGCTTTCCTCTTCCATACTCCAGACTTGACCCAGTCGGCGGTATTTGGTGGAACAGGTGTTATTAAAGGCCAGCAGGTCGTACCTGGTGGTGTTAGGCAGATGGTTTCTTATAAAATGCGCAATCCGCCGGATNNTAAAACGGTATCCAAAGAAACCCCCAGGACCCTCGGGTGCTTATCCTCATCCATTATTTTGAGATCCAGCAGAACAAGGTCGGCGAGCTCTACCAATGGCTCCAGGACCTTCCATTTCGTGCCGCCGCAGGTGTCGAGGGCCACGTGGATACCTTCCCGCCGCATAACCTGCATCAAGGCGGCTGCAAAACCAGGCTGCAGAGAAGGCTCTCCTCCGGATAAGGTCATACCCCCTCCCGATTTTTCATAGAATACCCGGTCCCGTAAGACTATCGCGGCTACTTCTTCCACCGTCATACGTTTACCGAGAACCTCCAGCGCATTGGCAGGGCAAGCCACCACACACTGTCCGCAGGCATCACAGCGTCCCCTGTCAATAATAATGCCATCCTGGGTGAGGGCGAGGGCTGCCTTTGGACACTCACTTACGCAGGCCTGGGCCCCAATGCAGCGAATACTATACCAGACCAGTTCCGGAGACACTTTAATGCTCTCGGGATTATGGCACCATGGGCAGTGCATGGGACAACCTTTCATAAATACCGTGGTACGAATGCCCGGGCCATCCTCGGTGGAATTACGCTGAATGTTGAAAACCATTCCCCGTATCTCATTTGCTGCCGGCAAAAAACCATCTCCTTCTCCTATCCACAATCCAGGCCACCTGGCTGCTTCGCTCACCTCTAAATCTCAGAGAATTCGGTACGTGCAATTATGTCGTTCTGCAACGCCGTAGATAAATCTATAAAGCGGAATGAGTATCCCGTAACCTTGACTAACAGGTCCGGATAATTCTGCGGATTCTTCTGAGCATCCCTTAAAGTCTCGACCGCTACGGGATTGATCTGAACCTGCCGGCCTCCCAGTTCGAAATAAGCCAGCAGCATACTGGTGAACTTCTCGAGGCTCTCCTCGCTCTTAAATATCGAAGGTAACATGGTCATATTGAAGGTGGAACCGGCGCTCATATGAGCCTTGCAGGCCTTGGCCACCGAATGCATTGCCGCGGTGGCCCCATTCAGTTCGGTGCCGTTGGCGGGGGATATTCCGTTAGATACCGCCTGGAGGGCTAATCTGCCGTCCGGCGAAGCCCCGCACAGGAATCCTTCGATGACCTGGGTTCCGGCCGACATCATTATCGGACGGTAGGGTCCTCCCAGCACCGGAGATCTGTGACTTCTAACCGTTTTCTCCAGGACTTCCATAAACCACTGGGCCAGTTCGTCGGTCCTGGGATCATCATTGCCGTATTTGGGAGCTTTACGAAGCAGCATCTGTCTGACATCTTCTGCCCCCGCAAAGTTGTTGCGCAGATGCTCAACCAGTTCCTCCATGGTAAGAAGCTTCTCTTCAAAAACCGCCCACCGGATAGCGGCGAGTGAATTCACAACACTGCCCAGGGCTTGAGTTCCCAGGGTGACATGATTGTAACGAGCGCCTCCCCCGGCAATATCATAACCGCTTTCCAAACAGCCCTCGATGGTTGATGAAAGCAAGGGACAGGGGAAATATTCAGCGATTACCTGATCCTTCATATCCCCATGTCTTACGGCCGCATCCACAATGTAAGTGAGCTGCCCTACAAATGCTTCTTTTACATCTTCAAAGGTGGTAAAGGTGCTGGCCTTCGGCGTAGGCGCCCCGATGCGTTTCCCGTCTCGCAATCGGCATCCTTCGAATAGAGCCAACTCCAGCACCGGTATCAGATAGGTGCCGGTACCGGCAGTATATCCATTGTTGTTACAGCTTCCGGTAGGTTCTGCACACCCCACGATAGCATAATCCCGTGCGTCTTCGAGCGAATAACCGTCAACAAGGAGGTCTCTAATAACCACCTCGTCATTGTAAAACGAGACTCCGGCCCCCTGCCAGTAAGTTCTGGCGGCGCGCTTGATGAAGTCCAGCGGTGTGTTCGGGGAGATCCGTACGCTGAAGCTTTTCCGGAGGCCTCCACCCAGGGAGTCATGAGCGTCCAGATAAAGGTAGGAAAGTTCATTAACCGCATTTTCTCCGTTCCGATCAACCCCGCCCAGGGTGATGTTATTGTGGCCGAAAACCAGGAAATGGGACACCTTAATCAGATGTTCTTCCAGGAGTTCCCGGGCGTGATCTGGGGTGAGTATCCCTTTATCAATATCATTTTTATAATATGGATACAACCATTGGTCCAGCCTGCCGATGGTCTGGACGCTATCATCACCATAGGAGATGGTGAGGACTACCTGGGTCATCCACACTGATTGGAGTGCCTCAATAAAGCTGCGGGGCGGATTGGCTGGAACCCATCGGCAGCGTTCGGCTATTTCCAGCAGTTCCTTTCTTCTAGGTTCTTCGCTCTCCTGCGCCATTTTTTCGGCCAGATCCGCATACCGATTGGAGAAATCACATACTGCCTCCGCACACACCTGAACCGCCTCATAGAAGTCTTTCCGCCGCTGGTAGTCTTTATCGTTTGGACTCAGCTCTGCGGCAGCCTTTCGAGCCCAGTCACCAATGCCTTTGAAACCGATTTCGAGTACACGCTTAACACCTACAATGATGTGCCCCTGTAGGTCGATGCTGTAAGCCAGTTCAGTGAGATCCGGGTCAACACCCCGTTTTTTCCATAGGGCGGCCTTCATGCTCCGGAGATCTCTTCCCTCCCAGTAAGGGAGGATTTCTTCCTTCAGTTCCCGGTACACCTCATCCGGCATGTTGAAAATCTCATGGTCAAACTGCTCGCTGTGTCCGCCAAGACCCGATAAAAGCATGGATATCTGCGGAGTGAGCTGGCCTTCCCGTTTCAACATGGCTTTTCGTATTGCGGCGTTGAGCATAGTTGTGCCTCTTTCCACTCCTAATACACTGGCTACAGGTTTCAAGGTCTTTGCGCCCACCAGGAGCTCATCATCGCCAATGCTGATGGACATATTCTGCAGCGTCTTTTTCAAACCATGCGCTGCACGCAGGGCTGGAGCGGCACCCTCCGTCTCCTTCCAGGCCTGGGTGTAATACCGGGCCCGTTCAATATCCACCTCATAAACGCTTTCCATCAACTTTTGCTTTAACCGCGCAATCCTGGGCGACATGACATTCTGCTTTGACCTCTCAGCAAAAACTGTGCTCATAATACCACTCCTTTCTTATAAAACCATGGGAAAGGATTAACCTATACCATAAGTACCGGCTGTTTTTGATTTGTTTTAAATATTGCTTATTAATCCAATATTTGCGCATTGCAATTTTTATGCCAACGCTGACAATCAGGCATATACTGTGATTTTGGGCATCAATATACATTCCTTTTGCGTAAATTTCGTAACATTTATGTTGCATTTATATCACAAGAGTTACAGTCATCTTTTCAGTCGGTGGCTCTTGGACTTCAAGCTCGCCAACACAAAAGTGGATATAAATGGCCAATCCATGACTATATGCAGGATCGTAAGTATTTGCAGCAATACCGCAGGAAGTTGGTAAAGCAAATACCTTGACAGATGGTTGCGGTGATGTTAGTAGTTAATTACGGTTACTTTCAATGAAGCAATTATTGGTAAATAGTCAGATTCTGTGCTGTGTTATGTAACAGAATGGATACAATAAGAGCATTTAGCCAGTAACAATAAGGGTGAGGGATCCGCTTTGGATGAGACTTTGAAAATTTGGGAGTCCCTGCATAAAAATGGTTACTATGAAGGCATAACCCTGGCGGAAGAGATCAGGCAGTCCTGGGCTCGCAGCAGGTCTTTCGGAGCGGACCCGTATAAACCCCGGTGTGATGTGGTTTTAAGCGCTGCCGAACTGCAGGAAAGAAAGAAGAATAACAGCGCGTTGCTGGAACAGGCCACAGTAATGATGAAATACCTGGACCAGTTTATGCGGGATACGAACTTTGTATTCTTTCTGGAAGACAGCGAAAATTACATAATCTCAACCCTGGGTGAGGAAAAGGCCCTGGAGGTAGCCGGGTATTCCAATATGGTTGAAGGAGCCAACTGGTCGGAACGGGTAATGGGAACCAACAGCGGTTCACTGGCGGTGGTGCTGAAAAAGCCCATTCGTTTATCCAGATATGAAAACTATTGTCGGGTTACCACTTTTTCCCACAGCGCATCGGCTCCCATTTTCAATGATGAAGGTGATGTGATAGGCGTCTTCGGTATTGCCAGTCCATATTACATGGAAGACAGGTACAACCTCGGCATAGCCGTAGCCGCAGCCAAAGCCATCGAACGCCAAATGGCTCTCCATAAAGCCTATCAGAACAGCGAAATGGCCAATCTCCACAAAACCGCCATTATGGAATCCATGTCTGAAGGAGTCTTAACCCTGGATCGTGAATTCAGAGTCACCCATCTCAACCTGGTGGCGGCTCGCAATCTCGGAATCGATTACCATAACTCGGTTGGCCGCCCAATAATGGAATTGCTGTATCCCGGCAATGATTTTTTTATTGATCGAATAACCGGCAAAAAACGGCTTTCCGGTGAGCCTGTAATCATCAAGCACAGAAACGGCACGGTTAAGGTGGCAATCAGCTCAACACCGCTTAGCGACAACAACGGCAAAGTGCTGGGCACGGTGATAATCCTCCAACCGATGAAACAGTATAAGAAACTGATCGAGAGAGTATCGGGGGCTCATGCTACCATCACTTTTGCAGATATCATTGGCCGGTGTGACGAATTCAAGCATGCTTTGATGAGCGCCGAAATTGCTTCCAAATCGAATTCCAACGTTTTATTGCAGGGGGAAAGCGGGGTCGGTAAGGATATGTTTGCTCAGGCGATTCATAACGCCAGCAGCCGAGCCCGCGAGCCTTTTTTCGCCATTAATTGTGCCGCACTGCCACGCGAATTGATTTCCAGCGAATTATTCGGTTACGAAGAAGGTGCTTTTACCGGCGCCCGTAAAGGAGGAAATCCAGGCAAATTTGAACTTGCCGATCAGGGCACCATCTTTCTTGATGAAATCGGGGAAATGCCCCTGGATTTGCAGGGATCACTGTTGCGCTTATTAGAAGAAGGTACGGTGGTACGGTTGGGTGGAAGAGAAGTAATCCCGGTTAATGTCCGTATCATCGCCGCCAGTAACAAAAATCTGCTGGAAGAGGTTAAGAAGGGTAATTTCCGGCTCGACCTGTATTACCGGCTGGAAGTAATAAACATTAAAATTCCGCCGCTGCGCGAAAGAGCAGAAGATATTCCTGAACTGGTTCATCATTTTATTAAGACCATCAGCCCCCGGCTGGGCAAGGAAATAACCGGAATTACGGATCGGGCCTTGGAGATGCTGGCCAATTATGAGTGGCCGGGTAACATCAGGGAACTGAATAACGTGATTGAGCGAGCCATCAACATTGCCACTGGAAGCGTGCTCGACATTGATCATATTACTATTCCCCATCAAAATAGCGGTGTTTCTTCGCGCAAGGGATTAAAAATTAGCAAAGATGCGCTGGAAGAGCAGTTGATCAGAAACTGTCTGCAGAAAAACAACAACAATAAAACCAAAGCCGCTGAAGAATTGGGTATCTCGCGCATGACTTTGTATCGAAAAATGGCCAAGTATTGCATCGAATAGTAAGTAAGGCGTCACTGGCAACAGGAGCTTCTTGTCATAACAAATAAAATTATCCTTATCTTCCAACAGTATTATATGATGAGTAATAGTTCTCGATATCTATATCCAGCTGATTAGACATAGCCCTCCGGCCCCAGGTTGTTTCCCGGGTCCACCGGGTTCGGGATGACGGGCTCTTCAACCTGTCCGGGGGTCGCGGGGTCCTCTGGCGGCGTCACCACCGGGTCCTCGCCGGGTTCTTCCGGCATCCCCGGTGTCAGTCCATCCCCCGGTTCCTCCGCTTCCCCGGTTTCCCCGGGCTTCGCCGGGTCTTCAGTCTCTGTTCCCTGTCTGCTTTCTTCCCTGCCACGGTCCTTGTTAACCACGGGGTAGGGCGATTCCTGGATTACCGCGACCTTACGGCCATCCATCAGGCTGGCAATGAGCTCTCTCGATTTGGTCTTGTCAACAATCCAGTAACTCGCTCCGGTATTAGGATCATCATAGAAGTATCCCGGCAGGGTCTGAGCCACGAGGTCGCCGGGTGAAAACTTTAGGGCCAGCTTCGCCAGTTCCAGCATGGTTTTGGTCCCCATGTTGGTCTCCACATTTTTCTTGAGTTCCGGCAGCAGGGAAGGAATTTTCAAGATGGTTTTGGTTTTGAACATTTCCTCGGCAAAGGCCTTCAAGAACTTCTGCTGCCGCTCCGTCCTGGCGATGTCAGCCAGCGCATCCCCCCGGTAACGGACATAGGCCAGAGCATCCTCGCCATTCAGGTGCTGGACTCCCTTTTTAAGGTTTATCCCCTCGGCAAGGTACTTCATATCTTTTTCCACATCGATGGTAACCCCGCCCAGGATATCTATCATATTGGCAAAGCCGCTAAAATTGGTCAGTACATAGTAATCAACCTTGGTGCCCAGCAGTTTTTCAACCGCTCTACAGGCTGCTTTCGGGCCGCCCACGACATTGGCGCTGTTGATCTTGTTGTCACCCGAACCCGGTACATCCACGCGGCTGTCGCGCGGGATTGAGATCAGCGCTACCTTTTGCAGTTCCGGGTTTATACATGCCAGCATCATGGTGTCGGTGCGGGCATTGGTTTCCCCGGGCCTCGCATCTATCCCCAGAAGCAGGATATTCACCGGCTCACCCTTTGCTATCTGGGGTTCATCCCCGGTTTCCTCACCGGAACCCCAGATGTTCAGGCCGGCCAACTGGGGAAGAGAGCAACCCACAATAAAGGAGAAGATAAATACTGCAATTACCGCCAGTATTTTTTTGTATCGCGGTGTGGTTTTTTTCTTCCTCGCTTTGGTTTCTTTCTTCATTCTTCCTTGCCCCCTGTAACCGGTAAGCTCTGTCTCTGATCATATCAAGCCTCTTGAGATCCTTACCTGTCTTGAATTCTACCATACCGGCCGGATACAGCGCCACAAAACTGCCGCAGATTGCCGGCTGACCGGTGAAGTTCTCACCCGCTTACAAGCGTGGTTTCTTCCCCGGCCCTTGGAGCAATCAAAGGCCTTTGGTATAACGGCCTTCCTTCGGGAGACGTTCCTCAATCCCTGAACCCCCGCCGATGATTCCCACCCTGCGGGCGCCAATGATCATCATTATTAAGACCGCCGCCAGTACCAGCAGAGCTTTGGGGCTGCTTACATAAGCCATAACCACCGCCGCTCCTCCCAGCAGGGCGCTTACGAAATATATTACAATAACGCTCATTTGATGACTCATACCCATTTCCATCAGACGATGGTGCAGGTGGTCCTTATCTGCTCCAAATATGGGCTTCTGGTTGTTAACCCGCCGTATGATGGCAAACAGGGTATCAAACACCGGTATACCCAGGATTATTACCGGTATACACAATGAGATCAGGGTCGCTCCCTTGGCCAGTCCCGATACCGATAGACAGGCCAGGATAAACCCCAGGAACATAGAGCCCGAGTCGCCCATGAATATCCGGGCCGGGTGGAAATTGTGAGGCAGAAACCCGATTATTGCCCCGGTCAGCACTAAAGCCACATAGGCAATAACCACCTGATTTCCCTTCCAGGCCACAATCCCAATGGTGATGGCCGCTATGGCGCAAACCCCGGCCGCTAAGCCGTCCAGGCCGTCGATCAGGTTGACGGCATTGGTAATCCCGATAATCCACAAAAGCGTAAGGGGGATGCTTAAAACCCCCAGTTCAAATACTCCATCAAAGGGATTGGTCATTACATCAACCCGGACCCCACAGTAAACGGCAATCAGAGCGGCTGCAATCTGGGCGGCGAGTTTGGCCCAGGGGCTCAAATGGTAGATGTCGTCCAAAACCCCCACCAGGAAGACCACAGTTCCGCCCAGCAGGATCCCGATCAAGGTCCGATCCAGGCTTAAGGTGGCTCCAACAATCACAATAAATGCTATAAATATGCCGGCACCGCCCAGACGAGGCATGGGCTGGCTGTGTACCTTGCGCGCATTCGGCTGATCTACAGCCCCGATGCGAAACGCCAGCTTAATTATCACCGGCATAAGTAGATACGCCAAAACAAACGCAATTATTACACCGGGGACGTAAATATGGAAGGTGTTTTCCATAATAAATTCTCCACCCCCACAACCTAGAAAAATTCTAGCACTGACC
>LFRU01000069.1:19534-55550 GCA_001512495.1 Syntrophothermus sp. DTU052
CGAAAACCTCACCCTCTTTTTGGAGCGGACCCTCTTCGGAGCATCTCTTTTACGGTCTCCTTCTTCTCTTCGACCCCTTAACTTTACAGTACCAATACTGTTATTGGGTACTTCTACGGCCGTCTGCGGTTACCTTTTTTGCTTAACAAAATTTCGACATAGACGGTTCATTTGATAAAATTGGAATAAATCAATGCCAATTACATCCATTGGAGAGAACCCCTCAACCGAAGCCGGGTTGTTTGGGGAAAACGTGAACACCAGGTGTGATTCTGCTATACTGTTCTATATATCAAATGCGAAGATAAGAAGCGGAGGTTGTTATGTTAGACAAGCAGGGAAGACTGTTCGGCAGAATAAGCATTATCGACCTGGCCATTATCGTGGCGGTCGTTCTGGTAATCGTCGGGGTCTTTTATCGCGGAAAGGGCCCGGATACGGCGGTAGCCCCCAAAACCGTACAGATCAAAGTGGTATGCCCCTTTGTTTACCCTGATGTGGTCCCCAATGTCAATGTGGGTGATCAGCTGGTGGCCAACAATCAACTGGTGCCGGTATATATAAAGGATGTCGAGGTTAAGAAGGCGGCAACCACGGTCAGCAAACCTGACGGGAGCATGATCCTGACCGAGAATCCATTCCGCAAAGATATCTTTCTGGTAATTGAGGGTGAAACCACGGCGGTCAGCCCCCATCAGATAATGCTGGGGGGACAGCAGGTGCGGGCGGGAAAAGATGACTATTACGTAAAGACCCGCACGGTGGAACTCAAGGCAACTATACTCCAGGTGGAAGTGAAGTAGCTATGACCCTGTTGCATCGCTGGCTGGCGGGGAGCCTCTTCCTGGGCTGGCTGCTCAAAATTCGACTGCAGCCCGCTCTGGTGGAAGGCTCATTAATAATACGAATACTTAAGTGGATTGTAGATCGGGTGCGCGACCTGCTCCAGGGTAGTTGGTTTCTTTCCTGGCTCGTTCGCGGGGAATCCCGTGGCGGCACGGCTGATCCCGGCCTGTTCGGCCCCATCTTCGGCCGGCTGTGGGATCGACTGCTGCAAGCACTGTGGTCCCTGGGAGCCTGGGCACGACCGTTGATTGAGGGCAGTATTCTCCTCTCCCGTCCGGCAGTAGCGGTGGGCCTGGTGCTTGCTCTCGCAGTGGGCGCGGACCTGGCGGTTAACGAACCCCGGGGCTCTGCTCTGGCCGTAAAGATCTGCCTTCTGCTGCTGGGAGTCCTGCTTGTAATCTGGCGTCCCACCCGGGAATGGTGGCGGGTCAGCCTTGTCGGCAGGTTCCTGGCCTGGTGGAACGGTTACCCGGAAACGGCTCCCGGGGAGCGACCGGGCATGGAATACAGCCTGTTCCTGGTGATCGCCTATTGCCTGGTTGATTACGTACTTCGCACCTACTCCCCGTATCCTCTTCTGGTCGGGGTTTGGGATGAACTCTTGTTCATCCTGATTGTGGGAATCCTGCTGGTGAGGACCGGTCTGCAGAATCTCTCGCCGCAGGGCACAGGTCTTCTGGTACCTTTCCTGCTTTATCTAAGCGTTTATGTCTTCCTGTTCATAATCAAATCTCCGGAAACCGCTCCGGCGGTGGAAGGGCTGCGGGTTTATCTGCAGTATACCCTCTGGTTTTTTGTCGGGGCCAACCTGCTTTTCAATAGGTCCCAATTCAAGTGGCTCTGTGACATATTTCTGCTGGTGGTTTTCCTGGTGGCCTTGTACGGCGTCTACCAGTATTACATCGGGGTGGAGATCCCGACGTCATGGTATGACAGCAAGGTGGAAACCAGCATAACCACCCGGGTTTTCTCTATTATCGGCAGCCCCAACGTCCTGGGAAGCCTCCTGGTGCTGGCCATCCCCATCTCACTGTCCGGCCTGCTGACCAGCAGGAACGGCCTTAAGCAAGTTGTTTATGGCGGGATTTTCCTGACCATGTTGGCCTGCCTGGTCTTCACCCTCTCCCGGGGGGCCTGGTTGGCCCTGGGGATCACGGTAATCCTCCTGGGACTGTGGCTGGACCGGCGCATCCTCTATGGCCTATTGATAGTGGCTGTACTGACTCCGGTCGCGGTGCCCTCGGTCTATGACCGCCTGGCTTATATGACCACCCCCGAATATATGGCTTCCAGCGAACGGGGCGGGCGTATTGGCCGCTGGACCAAGACCCTGGCCACCTGGCAGAGCGCGCCGGCAACGGGCGTTGGCCTGGGGCGGTTCGGCGGAGCGGTGGCTGCGCGTTACTATCCCAACGATTCCTTTTACGCGGACAATTTTTACCTCAAGACCGGAGCCGAGGCCGGGTGGATGGGCTTCGGCGCCCTGCTTTTGCTGCTGGTGGCCGGAATACGCCTGGCCCGCAGCAGCCTGGATCAGGTTGATGACCCCCACATACTGGCCCTGGGTCTGGGAGTCCTGGCCGGGCTCCTGGGCATCCTGGCCCATAATGCGGTGGAAAACATATTTGAGGTTCCGATGATGGCGACTTACTTTTGGTTTCTCCTGGGGCTTTTGGTGGCCCTGCCACGGATAACAACAGGAGCCGCTGGCTCCGAGGAGCATTATGAAGAGACTTAAGGTTTTGCAGGTAATTGGCGGTGGCGAGATTGGCGGGGCTGAGAGGCACCTGCTTACCATTATGCGCCTGGTGAACCGGGAGAGATTTACTCCTGAACTTCTCTGCCTGTGCGAGGGGCCGTTTGCCGGCCTGTGCCGTGAGGAAGGGATTACCACCCATGAAGCGATTATGCGCCATAAGCTGGACCTGGCTACAGTGGCTCCGATCCGCCGCCTCATCAGGGAACAAAATATCGACATAGTTCATACCCACGGGGTGCGGGCCAACCTGGTAGCCCGCATCGCCGGCCGGGCGGAGGGAGTTCCGGTCGTAACCACCTTTCACAGCCTGCTGCGCTATGACTACTCGTCACAGGCTGAAGCCTGGGTGGCCCGGGCTTTGACCAGGCTGACCAACAACCGCACCGACCGCTTCATTGCCGTTTCGGGAGCGGTCAAAGAGGACCTGGTGGCCATGGGGGTAAAGCCGGATAACGTAAGCGTTATCTACAACGGGCTTGATGTCTCGGCGCTGGTTCCCGGTGACGAGCCCGATGCGGTGAAAAGGAAACTGGGAATCCTTCCGGGACAGCGGGTAGTAGCCATGGTAGGTCGGCTGCACGCCGTCAAGGGTCACGTCTTTCTGCTGCAGGCCGCCCGGCAGATCGTAACCCAGTACGATGATGTGGTCTTTCTTCTGGTGGGTGAGGGGCCGGAACGGCGGCTCATTGAAAGGACGGTGGAGGAACTGGGCCTCAATGATAAGGTCATCATGACCGGCTATTACCCCAATGTCAGCGAGCTCTACCCGGTAATGGATATGCTCTGCCTCCCCTCGCTTATGGAAGGAATGGGACTGGTCCTCCTTGAGGCCATGTACTTCGGCGTCCCGGTAGTGGCCACCCAGGTAGGCGGTATACCCGAGCTGATCATCGATGGAGAGAGCGGCCTGCTGGTGGCTCCGGGCAATAGCGAGGCCCTGGCGGTAGCCATCACCTGGCTTCTGGACGACCCCCAACTCCGGCAGCGCTTGATAGCCGGGGGGCGGCAGCGGGCGCAGGAGTTTACCGTGGAAAAGATGGTGCGTCAGACAGAGAGGGTATACACCGGCCTCACTTCCCGGGAACAGAAGTGAACTCTGAACCAGGAGCGGCCTCAGGTTGGGGGAGATTGAAAACTACGGTTGAACAGGTATAGAGAGGTACCTTATTGGTGAAGGAACTGCACGATCAGGACATAATCTGCATCTCCTCGGTGGACTGGGAACCGCTGTGGACCCGCAAGCAGCAGGTGATGTCGCGGCTGCCGGCATCCAACCGCATACTTTATGTGGAGCCGCCGGTATCATGGCTGTCGCCGTTTAAGGACCCTGCCTGCTGGGAGAAGTGGCCGCGGTGGAAAAAGGGCATCCGCCGGCTTAACGAAAACATCTTCCTGCTGTCGCCGCCGGTCATGCCGCCATTCAGCAACATCTACCCCTGGATAAACCGTATCAACCAGGCCATTCTCGCACGGTCGGTCAGGAACGCCGCCCGCAGCCTGGGTATGAAAGACCCGATATTGTGGACTTACCTGCACAGCAGCGCTCCCCTGGCCGGAAAGCTGGGGGAAAAGCTCCTGGTCTACGACTGTGTGGACGAGCACTCCGAATACCAGGGTTTTAATCCCCGGGCGGTGCGGGCCATGGAGAGAGAACTCCTGGGAAAAGCGGACCTGGTATTCGTTACCGCGCAGGGCCTCTATCGCGACAAAGCACCCTACTGCCGGGAGATATACCTCTCTCCCAACGCCGCTGATGTGGGCCACTTCATGCTGGCCGATGACCCCTCGACTCCGCTGGCCCCGGAAATGGCGGAGCTGCCGCGTCCGGTTCTGGGGTTCATCGGAGCCATCAAGGAGTGGGTGGACCTGGATCTCCTGCAGCAGGTCGCCGAGCGGCGGCCGGATTGGACGCTGGTTATGGTGGGACCAATCGGTGCGGGGGTGGATGTGTCAGCCTTGAGCCGGCTCGCCAATGTCATTTTACTGGGGCGACGCGATCGTCAGGTGCTGCCCTTCTACCTGAAAGGGTTTGATGTCTGCCTGAACCCCTTCCGGCTCAACCGTCTGACGGAAACCGTCAGCCCCCTGAAGTTTTACGAATACCTGGCTTCGGGCAAGCCGATTGCTTCGGTGCCGATGCCGGAAATCCAGGAATTTGCCGCCGTGGTGGAGTTTGGAACCGGGCTGGAGGGCTTCATGGATGCCATCGAGCGGGCCCTCGATGATACCCCGGCCAGGAAGGCGGAGCGGCTCCGCATGGCCTGGGAGAACTCCTGGGAAAGCCGGGTGGCCTTTATGATGGATAAAATCGCCGCTCACCTGGAAGGCTGAAGCCCGGTTGAAGCACCAGGGTTTTACTTGCCCGAATGTTGCGGAAATTCGGAAGCAGCCCGGGCTAAAGCAGACTTGCTGAACCGTCGATTACATTTCCCTTTTCCCGGGCATGATTGACTAATACCTATCGGCCTGTTATCATTGTCGCGGAGTGCTGAATAAGCAGCCTGCAACGGCATGGTCGTCGATAAAACACGACGTTACGGTCTTCCCGGTAACGATCACTATATACCACGGGTCGGGTTCTTACGGTGGCGTCAGTGAGCGATACATAATACTGCAGGGGAGAGGACTAATTATGAAAAAAGTCTGCATATTCGGATTGGGTTTCGTCGGCCTTCCCCTGGCCCTGAGCTTTGCCATGCGCGGATGCCGGGTCATCGGAGTCGATATAGATAGACAATTAATCGAAGACTTGAACCGGGGGATTACCCATCACCTCGAGTCGTACGGTGACAGAAGCATCCAGGAAATCCTGCGCGACGAACTGGCTTCGGGGCGTTTTCGTGCCACCCTGGACTGCATGGAGGCCGTGAGCGAATGCGACAACATCATAGTCACCGTGGGAGTTCCGGTGGAAAACGGCCGGCACGACTTATCACCGGTTACCACTGTCTGCCGCTCCATATCCGAGGGATTGAAGCCGGGCGACTTGGTGGTCATCCGCAGTACCCTGATCCCGGGAACGACCCGGGAAATCATCCTGCCCATCCTGGAGCAATCCGGGCTTAAAGCGGGGAATGACTTTTTCCTCGCCTACTCTTCGGAAAGGATTGCCGAAGGCAGGGCCTTTTATGAGTTTGAAAACATGCCGGCTGCGGTGAGCGGCATCAATGATGAGAGCGCGGAAAGAGCCCACGACCTCATCAGTATTGTGACCAAGGCCCCGATAATCAGGGGCAGCCAGATAGAGGTGGTGGAGACCGCCAAGGTGATGGAGAACATCTCCCGGGATGTGGACATCGCCATGAGCCAGGAGTTTGCCCGGTTTGCCCGGGGCCTGGGCATTGATATCTTTGAGGTGATCCGGGTGGCCAACACCCACCAGCGGGTCAATCTTCTTACTCCAGGGCCGGGAGTGGGTGGATACTGCCTCCCCAATGCCCTTTATTACCTGCTGCCCAAGGCAGAGGAAATGGGGCTCGAGCTTCCCCTGCTCAAAACTGCCCGGCGGATCAATGACAGCGTGCCCGCCTTTGTCGCCGGTCTGGCATTAAAAAACCTGGACGTTCCTCCCCGGGAGGCCCATCTGGCGGTTCTGGGTATTGCCATGAAGGACTACTCCAACGACGACCGGATAAGCCCGGCCCGGGAAGTAATCAGCCACCTGCAGGCTGCGGGATGTACCGTTAGGGCTTATGACCCGGCAGTCCCTTCCGTATATCCATACAAGGTCGAATCCCTGGAAAAGGCGGTAAGGGGCGCGCACGGCATTCTGGTGCTGGCCCGGCAGAACGGCATTGATTACCACAACCTGGCTCTGTTCAAGGAGAGCCTGGTGGGAGGGAAACCCTTTATCCTTGATACCAAGAATATCTATGAACGGTCGGAGGTCGAGTCCTACGGCCTGAAGCTGGAAACGCTGTGAAACAGCACCGGGGGAAGGTATAATGACAGAAAAAAGCACCCTGGTCAAAGCTGCCGGTCTAATCCTGGCCATCAGCATTATAGGCAGGCTCCTGGGTTTTGTGCGTGAGCAGGTCATCGCCGCCGAGTTCGGCACCACCATGGCTACCGATGCTTACCTGATGGCCTTTACCATTCCCAACCTCATATATGTGATACTGGGCGGGGCCTTGGCCACCGCCTTTATTCCGGTCTTTACGTCCACCAATATCAACCAGGGGCGGGAGGAAGCATCCCGGTTGGCCAGTTACATCGCCAATCTGGCGGCCCTGGTGATGAGCATCATTGCGGTTCTGGGAATCCTGTCGGCTCCCATACTGGTATCCCTTATTGCGCCGGGCTTCTCTCCCGAGGCCAAGGCCCTCACCGTAAAGCTGGCTCGGATCATGTTCCCCTGCGTGCTCCTTTATACCCTCTCCATGCTTCAGGGAGGAATACTCAACAGCCTGCGGCATTTTACCATGCCGGCCTTTACCTCGGCCGCTTTTTCGGGGACGGTAATATTGTCAGTCTTTCTGCTGGTCCCGGAGATGGGGGTCTATGGGCTGGCCCTGGGTACAGTCCTGGCAATGGTGGTCCAGGTCCTCATCCAGGTTCCGGCCATGTTCGGCCGTGGTCTCCGTTATTACCCCTCAGTCTCGCTTCAGCATCCGGGGGTGCAAAAAATCGGCGAACTGGTGCTTCCGGTAATGATCGGCACCGGTGTGAACCAGATTTATGTAACTATTGACCGCATCCTGGCCTCCACCCTATCCGAAGGCAGCCTGGCGGCCTTGAACTTTGCCAACAAGCTGATGTTTCTGCCCTTCAACCTGTTTGTAGTCGCGATCAATACCGCGGTCTTTCCCTCTTTCTCAGCCCTGGCCGCTAAGGGCGACCACAAGGGGCTAGGGGATACCATGGTCTTTGGGCTCAACCTGGTAGGGCTTTTTACCATCCCGGCCGCAGTCGGGCTGTTTGTCTTGAGTTCCCCCATCGTCCGCGTACTCTTCGAGCGGGGCGCCTTTGATGCCCAGTCCACTCAGATGACCGCCTTTGCCCTCCAGTTTTTTATCTTCGGCCTGTTTGCCCAGGGGGCTTACAATGTAATAAACCGCACCTATTACGCCCTGCATGATACCAAAACCCCGGTCAAGATCAGCATTGCGGTGGTGATCCTCAACCTGATCTTAAGCCTCATCCTGATACGCTATCTGCAGCATGGAGGTTTGGCCCTGTCCAACAGCCTGGCGGCTCTGGTCAATATGTTCCTGGCTTACTGGCTGCTGCGGCCCCGGCTGCCTGATCTCCCGGAGAAGAGGCTTTTTCTCAATCTCGGCAAGATCCTCCTGGCTTCTCTGTTAATGGGATTGGGCGTGTACCTCTTGGATATCCTGCTGGCGGCCCGGCTCGAAATGACCTACTTTAAGGGACAGCTAATACACCTTGGTGCCTGTATGATGTTCGGAGTGGCATTGTACCTGGTGCTGGTGGTTCTACTGCGGGTAGATGAGGTCCGGGAGTTCATAGGCCGGTTGGCCTCGCGGTTGCAGGGTAAGGCCGGGAAAGAAGGCGACCGGGAACAGGTTTGAAGTAGAGAATAGACTTATAACACGGCGGCTTCGAACCGGGGACCCGATGGGGAGTTGCCGAGCGTGTTTGCATTTCGCTCATAACACGGTGGCGTCCCGCGATGCCGTTACTGCATCAGGGAACGCCCCGTGTTTCATTTTCAGTCCCTCAGGGGGCGCAGGGTGGGAAACAGGATCACGTCTCTTATCGAGGGGGAGTCGGTGAGGAGCATGACCAGCCGGTCGATGCCGATGCCCATTCCTCCTGCGGATGGCATGCCGTAGGACAGCGCGTTCAGGTAATCCTCATCCATCATGTGGGCTTCGGAATCCCCCTGGCTGCGTTTGGTCATCTGCATCTCAAAACGTTTCCGCTGATCAATAGGATCGTTGAGCTCCGAAAAGGCATTGCCCAGCTCGCGGTTCACGGCGAAGATCTCAAACCGGTCGGTAAGCTGGGGATTGTCCCGGTTGCGCTTGGCCAGAGGCGAGATTTCCACCGGATACCCGTATATAAAGGTGGGCTGGATTAGGTGAGGCTCAACCTTCTCCTCAAATATGGCGTTGATAATCTCACCCCGGGTCGTGTTACTGTCGATCTTCAGCCCCAGGTCCTGGGCCAGGCCGCGGGCTTCCTGGTCGTTGGCCACCGCAGCCAGGTCAATTCCCGAGTATTCTTTTATGGCATCCAACATGGCGATCCTTTCCCATGGGGGAGTGAAATCCAGCCGAACTCCCTGGTACTCCACCACCGGTGTTCCCAGGACCTCCATAACCACATGGTAAATCAGATTCTCGCCCAGTTCCATCATAACCTCATAATCGGCATATGCCTGGTAGATCTCCACCATGGTAAATTCCGGATTATGTTTGGTCGATATGCCCTCGTTACGAAAGTTGCGGTTTATCTCGTAAACCTTCTCCAGACCCCCGACCAGCAGCCGCTTCAGGTAGAGTTCCGGGGCAATCCGGAGATAAAGGTCCATGTTCAAGGCGTTATGGTGGGTGATAAAGGGACGGGCCGTAGCTCCGCCGGCAATGGGCTGCATCATAGGGGTTTCGACCTCCAGGAATCCCTGGTCATCGAGGTACCGGCGTATGCTCCTTATTATCTTGCTCCGTTTGATAAAAACCTCGCGTACACCGGGGTTTACAACCAGATCCAGGTACCGCTGGCGGTAGCGCAGTTCCACGTCCCTCAACCCGTGCCACTTCTCCGGCAGCGGATTCAGCGACTTGGCCAGGTAGACCATGCGGTCCACGGCTACTGAGATCTCGCCCCTTTTGGTACGGAAGACCCGGCCCCAGATGCCGACAATGTCTCCAATGTCGCATTTCTCGTAAAGCTCGTACTGTTCTCCCAGTTCATCGGACTTAAAGTAAAGCTGTATGTTTCCTGAAGGGTCCTGAAGATTGGCGAACCCGGCCTTGCCATGGCCCCTCTTGGCCATAAGCCGACCGGCTACCCGAACCTCCTTACCTTCCAGGCTCTCAAACTCATCTTTTATTTCCTGAGCCAAATTCGTGCGTTCAAACCTGCCGCCATAAGGCTCGATCCCTTTGGCTCTTAGATCATTGACCTTCTGCAATCTTACCTGTATAAGTTCATGTATCTCCTGGTCTGACAAAAAAAAACCTCCCCATGCTTACTTGTCTATACTCACAATCCGGTACCTGGCTATTCCCGCCGGCACCTGAACCTCAACCTCAGAATCAATAGGCTTGCCTATGATTGCGCGGCCAACCGGTGATTCATCCGAGATTTTCCGTTCTTTGGGATTGGTTTCCGCCGATGCTACAATGGTAAATGATATCTCCTTATTGGTTTCCACATTTTGCAGGACTACCCGCGAACCGAGGGAAACACGATCGGTTTGAATATCATCGTCTTCAATCAAGCGGGCCTGGCGCAGCGTTTTCTCCAGAGCCGATATCCTGCCTTCAATAAACGCCTGCTCGTTCTTGGCATCTTCATATTCGGAGCTCTCCGATATATCCCCGAATTCAATGGCCTGTCTGATCCGTTCTGCAACCTCCTTACGCTTGACGGACTTAAGCAGCTCAAGTTCGTCCTCCAGTCTCTGCAAACCCTCTCGAGTAAGGATAATCTCTTTTTCCGACATGAAATCTCTCCTTAAACTACATAATAATCAATAAATAAAAAATCGAAGCAGCGTTTGCTTCCGAGGACCACTTATCTCGATATTTTTCGCTCAAATCCTTGTATGGTATTATAATGAGCGTCCCATACCTTGTCAAGGAAGTAGTCCCATACCCGGGCCCCTTCCTCTTCCAGGTGTTTTATGATACCCTGCGGTTCGCCATCTTTTCCATCCAGCAAGTAGGCCTCCATAAGAGGAGCCAGGTGGTGCAGAGCCGGATTAAGACCCTGCTCCTGCAGACTCACCTCCAGTTCCGGGGCCTGCCCCTCACTGCCATCACTCAGGTCTATGGGTGTCAAGGGTGTCAAGGGNNCAAGGGTGTCAAGGGGACGGTTCTCGTGACACCTTTTTTGGTGTCACGAGAACCGTCCCCTTGACACCACCGGTATTTTTCATCGAGGATGAAGATGATGTCATCTTCCTTCCAGCCTGCAGGTTTGAGGAGGGCCAGTGACAGAGCCAGGCCCTGCTGCCGCAGCATCGTGAGGACGGCCGGCTCATGTTGACGCGGGTTGGCAGTCTGCAGGAACACAGGCAGCTTGAACCTTTCGCTGATCTCGACCGCCAGTGTATAGGCTAGTTCCTGGTCGGAGACCAGTATTACCCGCTGGGCTCGGATACACTCCAGCATCTCCTCCAGTCTTAGCAGAGCCAGGGAGATGATAAAGTAGTCGCCCCTTCTCCCCTCTACGGTCCGCGGACTCATTATCCCCGGCCTCAGAACGCGGCTTATACCCAGGGATTCAATTCCCAGTTTCCGGCACAGCGCCTCCAGCTTCTGCCTAAACTGTTCCTTGAGCCGGGGGTCAAGGTAATACAGGCTTTCATTTTCCAGCGGGATATGAAGTTCCCGAACCTCCAATCCCACTTCCTTTATCCTGATGGTCCGGGATATGCGGGGGGCAAAAAAAAGAGAAGCGACCTTGTTTAATACCGCTGGCTTAAACAGAGGTCCTCCTTGCGGCCTATTGGCGATGGTCAGCAAGCCGATCTGCCTCATCTTACAAACCTTCCTGACTTAATCCAGGCGTCAGGCGGCTCTCGGCCGCTAAACGGCTGTGATCCAGACCGGCGCAACTAATCATTGAGGTACACGACCCCGGGGCGAAAGTCCAGTTCCCGGAGCAGACTGCGATAGTCATCTTCGGTTATCTGGTCCGCCGGTTTGCCGATTATGCTTACCAAGAGAGCTTCCATAACATTGGTGCCAAAGGACCGGCCTTCCATCTCCGGCGTGGTGGTTACCAGGAGTTTAACTCCCCGCTCCCGCAGCAGCTCAACATCTTCCTTGGTGGTGGTATTGGTGATTATTATCTTGCCATCCAGCCGCTCCGGCAGGTAACGCCTGATATATAGGAAGTCTCCGGCGATAATATCCGCTTCATAATAGTATTTGGAGAACTTGGGAATTATGACTTCTTGTTTGCTGCCGGTGGGATACAGTGAATCGAATGGCAGATTAACCACGACGGGCGCAATCACACGGGCAACCCTCTCCAAGCCCTTCAACGAGCGAATCCTTATCGGCAGCCTCAGGCCATAAATCAGGTCCCCAAAAACTATATGATTACTGAGTGCGTCCAGTACCTGAGCCATGCCCAACCGGTCCACTCCACAGACCATGAGAACGTGACGGTCCGTGAAGTCCACGATGCCTTCCCGGGCCACCCGCTCAATACTCTGTTTCTCCAGGATATTCTTTACACCACCACCGTCGACAATGGGGGTTTTCCTGGCCTCCATCAGCAGTTTTTTTGCGTCTTTCATGACATACCTGCGGTTTCCTACGTAAATATAAAGGGTTATACCTCCCATTCCAAACGCATCAACCTTTCCGTCGAGGCTACGGATCATGTTGATGGCCTCATCCCAGTTTCCATCGGTACCGATCCTCTCGATCCGGAATTTCTCTCCCAGGAATTCCGTTTCCACTGCATGGTTTCTTTTTGATGATCCCAGACTTACGCTGACTACATGTTTCAATCCCATTTACCCCCTATCGTCCCGTAGTCTTAAATTTACGCGCGCTCTTGACCCCCCGTAGAACCCGCAGGAATTCCTGGGGATCCACCCACTTGTCCTCCTTAAGAGGCGACTCTCCGATTTCAATGGTGAGAACTTCACCGTCGAGCAAACCCTTCATGAGCCGCAACCGGTAATCGGAGGCCAGGAGAATTACCGCATCATATTTTTTCACACGCGCAATCAGGTCCATCAACTCGTTCAGCAATTCGCTTCCGGTTTTGCTGGAGACCCAGTCATTGCGCTCCTCTTCCGTGAACAGGAGCATATAATCAACTCCCTCATTCTCTGCCAGCTCCTGTATTTCCGCCTTGTTCAAGATAGGAAAACCGATGACCGCAATGGTTTGTCCTTTGCGCAATTCACCCAGGGTTTCAAGACGAGATATGAAGGTCCGGTCTACTTTCAAACGATCGGCAGTCTCCTGCTGGGAAAGCCCTCTACTTCTCAGTTCCAGGATCCGGGTAACTGTCGCCATCAGTTTTTCCCTGCTGACCATTTTGTCTTGAATCCGGTAAAAGTCCATATTACACCTCTGTACACAATATTGTTCACATCAGGGGACAAAAACATATTACCATTGGAAAAAATTCTGATCAAGAGGAATGGGGAAAATGCAGGCGGGACCATGAGGGTAAGCCCGGGGTTCCACCTTTGCTGAATGCGGCCCCGGGCAGAATATCCGGCCCCGGATAATGAGAGTAGGTGCATCCTGGCGCCGTATCAAGTTTAGTCCAGCAGACTCATGAGTATAGCGGATATCTCTTCCCGGGTGTTGGCCTGGTTTATGCGGTTGCGGGCCTGGGCGGCTCCGGGGATTCCTTTGATGTACCAGGATAGGTGCTTGCGCATCTCCGAGATCGTGCGCTCATCACCCTTCAGCTCCTGCATCAGGTCGAAATGGCGCAGGGCGATCTGTATCCGCTGCGCCAGAGTAGGTGTGGGGGGGAGCTCTTCTCCATCCAGAGCCGCTGCCGTAGCAGCGAATAGAAAGGGATTCCCCATACCGCCGCGGCCGATCATAACCGCATCGCAGCCGGTGAGCCTGATCATTTCCAGAGCATCCCCGGCCTCAAATATGTCCCCGTTGCCGATGACCGGAATACTCACT
Organism: Syntrophothermus sp. DTU052; assembly: GCA_001512495.1. Classification (GTDB taxonomy): domain Bacteria; phylum Bacillota; class Syntrophomonadia; order Syntrophomonadales; family DTU052; genus DTU052. The sequence goes on from LFRU01000069.1 coordinate 32,945, forward strand.
GCGGCTTTCGCCTCCCGGATCGCTTTCCAGTCGGCGCGACCGGAAAAGAACTGCTCACGGGTACGGGGATGAAGGGTAATAGCCTTGACCCCCTCGGCCTCGGCTATACGGCACAGCTCCAGGTAATTGGTGCTGGAGTCATCCCAGCCTTTTCTCATTTTTACCGTGACCGGAACCTCAACCGCGTTTACCACCGCCCGTATCAGTTCCCGGGCTCGGGGAAGGTCCTTCATCAATGCAGCGCCCTCGCCGTTTTTTACTATCTTGGGGGTAGGGCAGCCCATGTTGATGTCGATGATAATGGCCCCCTGCTTTTCGGCAATAGCAGCTGCCCGGGCCATATTCTGCGGCTGCCCGCCAAAGAGCTGCACTACTGCCGGAACGGTCTCCTGTGATAAATCCAGCATCTCCATGGTCTTGCGGTGGCCATGGAGCAGCGCCTGATCGCTTATCATCTCGGTGAAGTTTAAACCGCATCCGAAGGATGCGGTCAGGATGCGGTAAGCTTTATCGGTAACACCGGCCATGGGGGCGCATATTACCCGGTTCTTGAAGACATACCCTCCGATGCTGAAACTCATATCTGCCTCACGACTGGTTCTTTTCGTATATTATCCTCAGGCCCTCCAGGGTCAGTAAATGGTCCACCACCTGAATGTGCTCGGATTCCCGGGCAATGAGATCGGCAATACCTCCCGTGGCGATGACCTTGAAATCCCAGGGGATCTCCTCTTTGATCTTCCTTATTACACCATCTACCTGGCCGACGAATCCGTACAAGGCCCCGGATTTAATGCTGGCCACGGTGTTCTTACCCACCACATTCTTAGGCTTCTCCAGTTCCACCCGCGGCAGCTTGGCGGTTCTCTGGAACAGGGCCTCCAGCGAGATGCCGATTCCGGGAGCGATGGCCCCTCCCAGGTACTCATAATTGTCGCTGACCACACAGAAGGTGGTGGCGGTCCCAAAGTCCACAATAATCAGGGGACCGCCGTATTTCTCCAGGGCCGCCACCGCATTGACCACCCGGTCGGCCCCTACCTCGCGAGGGTTCTCGTACTTGATGGCCAGGCCGGTCTTGATCCCGGGCCCGATGACCACGGCCTTAATGTTAAAATACTTGCCTATCATCCATTCCAGTTCACCTACCAGGGGAGGTACTACCGATGAGATAATGGAACCTTGGATTTGAAGGGGATCAATACCCGCGTGCTTAAAAAAGCCCAACAGCATTAAGCCATACTCATCAGCCGTCCGCAACCGGTCGGTCCTTATCCGCCAGTGGGTCAGCAGTTCCTGTCCCTTGAAAACACCGGTCACGATGTTGGAATTCCCTACATCTAAAACGAGAATCATAATATCCCTCCCTCGGGTAAGTCAAGGTTTAATGCCGGCCTTTTGGTGCTTCCTGTTTCCTGGTCCATCACCGGGGAAACCTATTTGCCGCGGCCGAACCGCCCGTGCCATACGGTGCGGCAGAGCCCGGAACCCAACACCTAGCTCAGATTCAGGTTCTTACGGACATGGTAGCTGATAAAGGCGGCTACCGAAGCCTTAATGACATCCAGACCAATAAATGGCAGCAGTCCGATTTTAATCACATATCCCACATCAACCGCCTGTCCCAGGTAGAAGTTGAGAATTACAAACAGATAGGGGAGCGCAATCAGGTACATAACCGCAATTCCGGACACGATTGACAGCACATGGGCGGTCAGGGTGTTGCCCCAGCGCTCCAGACAGAAGCCTACGGTCCAGGCGGTGAAGATAAAACCGATCAAAAACCCAAAAGTCGGTACCAAGAAGTAAGCAGGGCCCCCGTAAGGCGGGCTGGCGAATACCGGTATACCCACCAATCCCAACAGTATGTACGCCATTATGCTGAGGGGAGCGGTGCGGCGGCCCAGAACGCCTCCGGCCAGAAAAACCAGCAGGGTTTGCAGGCTGTAAGGGACAACGGCTACCGGGAGAAATCTGGTTAAAACAGTAGCGGCGGCGATCAAAGCAGTAAAGACAGCAGCGTAGGCCAAATCCCTGGTCTTTGGAGGCATGGGAATCCACCTTCAACAATTAAATCTATAAATATTTAATCAACGCAGGCTTATGATGTCAAAACTAATGTCGAGAGCCGCGGCCGAATGGGTGAGACTGCCCATAGAAATCAGGTCTACACCGGTCTTGGCGACTTCTACCAGGTTTTCCAGGGTAATACCGCCGGATGCCTCCAGTATTGCCCGTCCTCCGGTTATGCGGACCGCTTCCTTCATCATCTCCGGGTCCATATTATCCAGTAGGATCACATCAGCTCCCGCGGCCAGGGCCTCACGCAGCTGTCCCAGATCTTCAACTTCCACTTCGATCCTGCTCAGGTGATGGGTGTTGCGCTTGATGGTCTCAATAGCCTCGGTAATACCGCCGGCGGCGCGGATATGATTATCCTTGATAAGCACCCCGTCAAAGAGTCCGAAGCGGTGATTATGCCCTCCGCCGACCCGGACGGCGTATTTTTCCAAAATTCTGAGACCGGGCGTGGTCTTGCGGGTGTCAACAACCTTCACCGGGAAATGGCGCACCCGGTCTACCAGGTCGTGGGTCTTGGTGGCAATACCCGACATGTGCTGCAGGAAGTTGAGTGCCACCCGCTCCCCGGTCAGCAGGGTTCGGGTCTTACCGGAAACACGGGCAATCTGTTCTCCTTCCAGCACCAACTCCCCGTCATCTTTCAAGACGGTGAAAACTATATCCGGATCAAGGAGCCAAAAAACCCGCTCGGCGACATGTATTCCGGCCACGACCCCCTCCTGTTTGACATAAAAAACGCCCTGTGATTGATGATCGGGGGGAATAAGGTTGTCGGTGGTTATGTCGCGATGACCCAGGTCCTCAATCAGGGCCTGCTTGACAATCCTATCGATTTGCATCCAGTTCATAATCGAGCACCCTCCTACCAGTTTTTAAGTGTCAGGTGTTTAGCCCACCTTATATCGTCCCGGGCGGGATAATCCTGGCGATAATGTGCTCCCCTGCTTTCCTTGCGCCATAAAGCAGCCTGGACCATTACCCGGGCCACCGTCAGCATGTTGATCGACTGATAGTATTCCAGTTCGCTTCGGCCCCGGCCCAGTTCCCCCCCCAGCTTGTTTATGGCGCCGGCAGCGGTCTTGAGGCCCTCTTCATCTCTTATGATGCCCACATACTCCCACATGATGTTGCTCAATGCACGGCGAATCTCCGCCGGTTCTCTCTCCCCCTCCGGGAGATACAGGTTATCCTCCTTGCGGCAGTTCTCCATGATCTCCTTTACGCCTACCGTCCGCCGATACACCATGGGCCGGGAGGCCTCCACTATCCGCTGTCCAAACACCAAACCTTCCAGGAGGCTGTTGCTGGCCAGGCGATTGGCCCCGTGGACCCCGTTGCAGGCCACCTCACCGCAGGCGTAAAGGCCGTAAATTGAGGTCTCCCCATATGTATTGGTCTTGACCCCACCCATCATGAAATGGGCCGCCGGTGCCACCGGAATCGGGTCCCGGGTGAGATCATAACCGAAACCCAAACATGTTTGGTATATATTGGGGAATCGGGCCGCCGGATCAGGCAAACGGCTGACATCCAGAAAAACCCGGTCACATCCGGTCTGGTTCATCTCGTTCCAGATAGCCCGGGCCACCACATCCCGGGGAGCCAGTTCTCCCAGAGGATGGTACCGGGGCATGAAGCGCTCTTTTCTGCTGTTCAACAAATGGGCGCCCTCGCCGCGGACGGCCTCTGATATAAGAAAACGCTGGCTGGTATCAGTAACCAGTACCGTCGGGTGGAACTGGACAAATTCCATATCAGCCAGTTCGCACCCGGCCCGGAAACAGGCTGCTACCCCGTCAGCCGTCGCAATATCGGGATTGGTAGTATACTTGAACAACTGCCCCCCGCCTCCGGTAGCCACAATGGTGGACTTTGCCAGATAGAGGGCTTTACTCCCCCGGGTATTATCGAGCACCAGAGCACCCTGGCACTCTTCTCCCGTGGTAATAATCTCAATCAGGAACTGGTTTTCCCGAACAATAATGTTGGGTTCCTGCAGGCACCTCCTGACCAGGGCCTGTCGGATCGCCTCCCCGGTGGCATCGGCGGAATGGAGTATACGGGCTTTGCTGTGGGCGGCTTCCCGGGTTAGAGCCACCGTTCCATCCACCGTATCAAACTGCGCTCCCAGTTCCATCAGCTCTCTTACCCGGGCCGGGCCTTCGGTGACCAGGACGTTTACCGCCTCAATATCGCACAACCCGGCACCGGCTTCCAGGGTATCCTCCAGATGCAGAAAGGGGGAATCCTCCTCGTGTACGGCGGCAGCAATCCCCCCTTGAGCCAAACCGGTATTTGAATCCTTCAAGGTCTTCTTGGTAAGTACTATCACCCGGCCTAATTCTGAAGCCTTCAGGGCAGTAAACAGTCCGGCAATGCCACTGCCAATTATCAGGTAATCCGTCCTGAATACCGGCACATCCGGTTTTATCTCTGAGATATATCGACTGATCTGCATGTTGATCTCATTACTTTCCCGTGCCGTCAGCACCAATCATGTATTTCCATTATATAAAACCCCGGATAATCACGAAATATTAAGCATCCTCTCCAGCGAACGATAGGCCTTTTCCCTTATATCCTCCGGCACTTCAATTCTGTACTCCAGGGTATCCAGAACCTGGGCCAGGTTCGCCAGGGTATTTAATTTCATATTCGGGCAGACGAATTCCTCGCGGGCAATATGAAACACCCGGTCAGGAAATCTTGTTTGCAGTTGGTGCAAAAGACCGATTTCGGTGCCGATGATGAATTCCCGTGCCGGACTTTTTTCCACATACTTGAGAATTCCACCGGTGGATAACGCCTCATCCGCCAGGTCTATCACCTCAGGACGACACTCCGGGTGTACCAGCACCGGTGCCCCCGGATGAAGCGCCTTCTTCTCCCGTATCTCTTCAGCGGTAACATTGTGGTGGGTCGGGCAGTATCCAGGCCAGCATTCAATCTCCCGGCCGGTCTTTTTGGCCAGAAAACGGCCCAGATTCTGGTCGGGTACGAACAGAATCTGGCAGTCGGGGGGGATTGAGCTTACCACCTGGATGGCATTGGATGAGGTACAGCAGATATCGCTCTCCGCCTTGACATCAGCCGATGAGTTGACATAGCAGACCACCTGGGCTCCCGGATGGGCGTTTCTCCATTCCCGCAGTTTTTCACCGGTGATCATATCCGCCATCGGGCAGCCGGCCTCCGGTTCCGGCATGATTACAAGCTTTTCCGGACTCAATATCTTGGCACTCTCCGCCATAAAGCTGACACCACAGAAAACGATCACGCTGGCATCGGTGTTGGCCGCATAACGAGCCAACTGCAGCGAATCACCCACCATATCCGCCAGGTCCTGAATCTCCGGACGCTGGTAGTAATGGGCCATAATTACTGCATTGAGCTCTTCTTTACGTTTCTTGATAAACTCAACCAGGTTGTCAGACATGTAAATCCCTCTTGATAATGTATTAAATCCACCCGCACTACTTGCCGGCAGGTAACACAGCATTCCGGTTCCGCCAGATTCTCAGCAGGCGAAAATCATCCTATAGTATTTGCAGGTTCAGATCCGGTCTTCAACTCCACGATTCGGTTTTGGGAATCAACAAAGACCATCTTGGGCTGGAAGGCCCTACACTCTTCATCGCTCATTACCGCATAAGTTATAATGATTACTGAATCTCCCGGCTGTACCAGGCGGGCGGCAGCACCATTCAGGCATATAATACCCGAGCCTCTGTCACCTTCGATTACGTAGGTCTCAAAGCGTGCTCCGTTGTTATTGTTCACCACCTGAACCTTTTCATTGGGCAGAATATCAGCCGCATCCATCAGGTCCCGGTCAATGGTTATGCTGCCCATGTAGTTCAGGTTTGCCTCAGTAACTACGGCCCTGTGAATCTTGGATTTGAACATTGTTCTGAACATGTTACACCTCCACTAGAAGGTTATCAATTAATCTAGTAGTGCCAAACCTTACAGCGAGTGCTAGCAAAACCTGGCCTCTTATCTCCTCAAGCTCACTCAAATCAAAAGCGTTATAAATCTCCACATAATCAACTTGCGCACCGTTTACCTGTTTAATCATTTCCAGCATGGCTTCTCTTACCCTGGAAGGTTCTCTTTCCCCCCGGTTTATCAAATCCCTGGCCATAAGCAGGCTCCGGTACAAGACCGTAGCTTTTTCCCTGTCCTCCGGCGACAGGTAAACATTGCGCGAACTCATGGCCAATCCGTCCGGTTCCCGGATGATTTCCCCCTTTACTATCCGAACAGGGAAGTTCAAGTCCCTCACCATCTTTTCAATGATCAGGGCCTGCTGGGCATCCTTCTGACCGAAGAATGCTACATCCGGCAAACAGATATTGAAGAGCTTGCTCACCACGGTAGTAACTCCCCGAAAGTGACCGGGCCGGTTGCGGCCGCACATCTTGTTTTCCATTCCCGCCACCGGTTCCACCGTGGTCTGCTCTTTTTCCGGATACATTGATTTCACCGTGGGGGTAAAAACCGCATCAACTCCTTCCTTTTGCAGAAGGCCGAGGTCCCGCGACAGGTCCCGGGGATACCGGTCATAATCCTCTCCTTCTCCAAACTGAATCGGGTTAACGAAAATGCTGACAACAACCGCATCACAGAGCTCCCGCGCCTTGCGGACCAGGCTCAGGTGCCCTTCGTGCAAAAACCCCATAGTAGGGACCAGTCCTATCCTAAACCCAGCTCGCGACTGGGCACGACTCCAATTCTGCATCTCCTGAGGGCTTTCTATCACTTGCACCGGCTTATTCTCCTAATAAAGTTTCTCAATTATCTCCTCGTTAATTGAATAGCAGTGTTCCTCAGCCGGGAAAGTTCCGGCATTAACCTCATCGATGTAAGCCTTAACCGCCTCCAACATCTGCGGGTGGAGGTTGGCGAATTTCTTTACAAACTTCGGCACATGCCCCTGGGTAAGTCCCAACATATCATTTATCACCAGAACCTGGCCGTCACAATCCGGACCGGCTCCAATTCCGATGGTGGGAACCGTTATCTCCCCGGTTATTCTCTTGGCCAGCGCGGCCGGTACCCCCTCAAGCACAATAGAGAACACCCCTGCTCTTTCGAGGGCTTTGGCATCCTCGATCAGCCTTTTGGCCGTCTCCAGATCGCGCCCCTGCACCTTAAAACCGCCGAACTGGTGAACCGATTGCGGAGTCAATCCGATATGTCCCATAACCGGAATCTCCGCATCCAGAATCGCCTTTATCACCTCTACTCTTTCCTGACCGCCTTCCAGCTTAACCGCCTGGGCTCCGCCCTCCTGGATCAGCCGACCTGCGTTTCTGACGGAATCAGGAATGGAAACATGATATGAAAGAAAAGGCATATCTGCTACAACCATGGTGTTCTTTACCCCCCGGACCACGGCCTTGGTATGATGAACCATGTCATCCATGGTAACCGCGAGGGTGTTTTCAAAGCCTAAAACCACATTGCCCACGGAATCGCCCACCAGTGCCACGTCAATCCCCGCCTGTTCCAACAACATGGCCGTGGCATAATCATAGGCGGTGAGCATGGTAATTTTCTCGCCTTTCTGTTTCTTTTCCTTCAAAACTGCAGTTGTAACCCGTGCCACATTATTCACCCCCAAAAGCTTAAACTACATACTGCTCATCTTGCGCAAAAAGAGATTCCTCATAGCCTCAGCCGCCGTATCTTCAACGGTACCCTTTGCTTTTGCTACTTCAGTGGTATAGTACCCTAACCAGCTATACAAGACTATCAATTGGGGGGCCATTTCTTCAAGACAATCCAGGTGCTTAAGCACCGTCATTAAGTCTCCCCGGGCAATAGGACCGGTTAAAGCCCGAGGGATTCCAATCTTTTCAATGTTTTTAATCGTTCCTTTTATGAGCGGCAGGGCTGCCTGCAGAGCCTGCGCCCGTGGAATCCCTATTGATTCCAGGAGCTGCAGACCAACATCAATAACCGTTACCAGATAGTTGGATACGATGCAGGCCCCGGCATGATACAGGGGCTTAACCTTTTTGTCAATAAAGAAGTACTCCCCGTCCAGGTCCTTAACCAGATCCGCGGCCGGACTATGAGCTTTTGGATCTCCCTCAATAGTAAATACCGAACCAGGGAGATTTTTAACCGCCCGCTCGGTGGTGGCAAAGGACTGCATAGGGTGAATCGAAACCGGTAAAGCACCGAACACAACAGCCGGTTCCAATACCTCCGAGGTCAATGCCCCGCTCATATGGACGACCAACTGGCCTTCAAAAAAGCCTCCTTCCTCGGCCAAATCCTCAACAACTTTTCCGATCGCTGAATCAGACGTGGTTACAAACAATATTTCAGCCTGTTCGGCTACTTCCCGCAGGGATGAACACGCAACCGCACCCACCCTTTCAACCAACTGCCGCGTAGATTCGGGATTAATATCGTAGACTCCCGTAATCTCATAGCCCTTGGAATCAAGGATAATCCCCACGGCTGTTCCAACCACTCCCGCCCCAACTATGCCGATCTTCCTCAAGAGAATTCCCCCTTGAGAGCAACGGCTACCGCCCAGCCGTTACTCAAGATTTCCGTCTTGGCCCCCATGGATACAAGCGGATTTACAAGGAATCCGGCGGGAGAAAAAATTTTTTCCGCACCTATTCTTAGGATTTTATTTTAGCACGTATTCCCGGCTATGTACAACCAATCTTCAACAATTTGTCAAAATCATCTGAACCATGCAGACCGCGGTTGGACCTTTTTTCATGAAAGACCAACTTTTTTGTAAGCAAGGGGGTTCCCGCCGTGTATACAGCGTAATTCACGCCGGTCATGACAGGTTGGCCATGATCTCTCGCAGGTAACGTCCATCAGGCAATTTAAGATCGGGAGCGATTTCCAGCAAGGGGGTGAGGATGAAAGCCCTTCTGGTGAGCCAGGGATGAGGTACTATTAAGTCAGGTTCCTCAATCTGCTGGTCACCGTAAAGCAGAAGATCCAGATCGATAATCCTCGGACCCCATTTCTCCGCGCGCCGGCGTCCCATAACTCCTTCAATCTCCATCAGTTCCCGGAGCAGTTCCCGGGCTGACAGACGGGTATCAATGGCCACCACCTGGTTCAGGAATTCCGGCTGCTCACGCTTCCCCCACGGCTGGGTGGTATACCGTGAAGAAAATTTGACAATACGGCTGGAAGGGAGCTCCCCCAGTCTGCGGCCCGCAGCCGTCAGATTCTCCTCGCGGTTGCCCAGGTTGGTCCCCAGACCGATGTAAGCCCGGTGCTCGGCTCTCTCCCTTTTCAGGTGGACAGCCATGCACTCGTAATCTCCGGCAATAGGCGGCCGCAGCTTCTTAATCACTATGTCGGCCCTGATCACGCGGTTAAGACGCAGTACCCGTTCGGCAATCCTTTCCCCCAGGGCTTCCAGGAGCTTGTAGCTCTCTTCCTCCACTATGTGTCGGACCTCCTGGTAGGCTAGGGAGTAATCCACAGTTTTATCCAGGGAATCGGTCATTCCGGCGGGCCGCAGATCCAGGCCGAGAATCAAGTCAACTTCAAAAGGTTGGGGAGCAGCCCTTTCTGCGGTTGAAACCCCGTGCCGGCCTTCAAACCTCAAGCCTTTTAGAATCACTTCATCCATGACTTGCCTCCATGATCGCATCGGCCATCGCCAGGGCCTTGCGAGTCTCCCTGACATTGTGAACCCTTACCATAGCGGCGCCGTTCATAACCCCAATGACCGCCGCGGCCAGAGAGCCGATCAGCCTCTCGCCTACAGGATCACCGGTAATCCGGCCGATGAAGGACTTATTGGAGACTCCCAATAGAATCGGCCGCCCCAGGGATCTTAACTCCCCCAGGTTCCGGATCAGGGTCAGGTTTTCCTCCGCATTCTTGCCAAAACCGATACCGGGATCAACCACTATTTTTTCTCGGGAGATACCCCGTTCCAGTGCCAGTCCGATGGCGTCCTTGAAATCAGCAACCACCTCGGCCATCAAATCTTGGTACCCCCCGCCCAATCGGTTGTGCATAATAACTACCGGACAGCCGTACCCGGCCACCACCGAGGCCATCCCGGGATCAGCCTTGAGTCCTCCCGGGTCGTTGATCATGTCCGCACCGGCTTCCAGCACCGCCCGGGCGGTGGCGGCTACAAAGGTGTCTACCGACACCGGTACCTGGGGCATCTCCTGTTTGATCCGCTTCAGAACCGGAACTACCCGCCTGATCTCCTCCTCGGGAGGAACCGGGGATGCTCCGGGACGGGTGGAAAACCCGCCCAGATCAATTATATCCGCCCCTTCTTCCACCATTTCCCGAGCCCGGTTGAGGGCAGCATCTACCTCCGAGTACCGCCCCCCGTCATAGAAGGAATCCGGGGTTACATTCAGTATTCCCATGATCAGCGTTTTCTCACCCCGGGTCGGGTGCAGCCCTGACGGCAGGTTCAGCTTAACCCGGGAACCGGATTCCATATTCTGCAGCAAGCATTCCAGTTCCGCCGCTAGCTTTTTCAGCCCGAAGGGCTGCTGTTTCAGCTTGTTGATTAACAACTGATACTGGCGGAGGGTGCCCAGCAGCAGCACATCCGTCCGGCCTTGACCGGTTATGGTCCGGCGGTTTACGGCCGCCTCGCCGCCTTTGGCCAGCATCTCCTGTTTGATAATACCGGCGGCGGGGGCCGGGATCGATTGGATCTTGACTGCTCTAAAAACAGCTTTGGGAACCATCAGCTTGATTCCCAACTCTTCTGCTCCTATCTCCCTCAGATATCTCTCTGCTTCACTGGTGTCGTTTATCCTTATTACTCTGTACCCGTCCATAACTCTCCTCAATAAGTTGTTCCGCCTTTCAATTCCCACGGCTTGCTCCCCGGAAACTTAAGGACGCTCATTTCCGGTTCGTATTTTGCTCCCACCGTCCAGGCCGGTAAACCCCGCGTTTGCTGGGAGAGCCTCACCAAATATCCTGCTCAGTAAAGCAGAAATAACCCGGTTTCTTTGTTCTGGTATTTGCAGCAATCCTCCTGGGCCTCACACTGAGAACAGGCTCGGGAAAGGTTATCGGCGCGGTGGAGTCTCTCTCCCAGGAAGCTCATATCGCCGCTGATGTTGCGGTGCTCATATATCGCGCGGGTGATTATCCGGATCTCATTCTCATCAAATCCGGCACGGGTCAATAAATCGCGGGCCAGGCGCGCACCATAGGCGGCATGATCAACCCCCTCCTCATACTCCTTCCATTTGCCGATATCATGGAGCAAGCCGGCGGCGTATACGATTTCCTTGGCAGCTTCCTTCCCGGTAATGCCGGCGTACTTGATAAAAAAGTTTAAGTCCTGGTTCTCCAGGATGAGGATGTAGGCAATCCGGGCCACGTCCACACTGTGGGCCAGATCATGTTTGCAGAAAGGATCATCTTTGGCGGCGGCCATGTTATGGTTTATGTACTCCACATAAACCGGATCTTTGAGGATGGAGTCGACTCTCTTCATATGATTACCTCCCCTGACCCGATATTATGATAAAACCTGCCCTTCCCGGGGAAATTATTTCCCGGGAAACCGGCCTTGTGTAACTGGTATCACCCAATACCGTCTCATGCCCAAGAAGGCCTGTTGTATAATTTGAGTACATTATATAATATCATCCATTTTTTAACCTGCATATTTTGCAACTGAATTTTTTCCCGTCCCCTGCGGTCGAATTGATGCCGCCTGAAAGGTGGCGTGAGAACGCGAAACCACTGCAGGGAGCCTGGTGAAAAAACAGGCGCATCTGCACCGCGGGTGAGTGCGCGCCTGAAATCATGACGATAAATTATCCAATTCGCCGGCTTAGTTTGGTGGACGCGGTTACAGCACCGGCGGTGCCGTACACGCCGTTCCTCCATGGTTGTCCAACCGGCTCCAAACCTCAGCTTGAATCCCGGGCTCATATCCATACCAGTTAGAAAAGTCCCGTAATGCGGCCATTATCATCGATATCAATATCATGAGCCGCAGGGCTGCGTGAGAGCCCGGGCATGGTAACTATGCTGCCCATCAGGGGAACAACAAACTGGGCCCCGGCTGAAATACGCACCTCACGAACGGTGACGGTGAATCCCTCCGGACGTCCCAGAACTGTGGGATCATCGGTAAGGGAGTATTGGGTCTTGGCCATACAAATGGGCAGGTCCCCAAAGCCCAACCGCTCCAGGTCCTGCAGGGATTTAAGTGCCGGACCCAGGTAGTCTACCCGCCCGGCACCGTATATCTCGCGGGCAATGGTCTCAATCTTCTCCGCCAGCGGCCGGTTCAGCTCATAAAGGAAATTAAATTCTGAGGGGTTTTCGGCGGCCTCAATCACCTGCCGCGCCAGATCGATACCCCCCTCACCGCCGGCCTCCCAGACATTGGTCACCGCAAACCGGGTTCCCATCTCCCGGCAGAAGCTCTGCACCACCGCAATCTCCTCCTCGGAATCAGTCGGGAACCGATTGAGAGCCACCACCGGCGACAGCCCGAACTTCCTTACGTTTTCAATATGCTTTTGCAGATTGGCCAGCCCTCGGCTCACCGCCCCCTCATTGGGGACGGTCAAATGACTTTTCTCGGCCCCGCCGTGGAGCTTTAAGGCCCGGATTGAAGCCACTATTACCACCGCATCCGGTCCCCGTCCCAGCAGACGGCACTTGAGATTAATGAATTTTTCCGCCCCCAGGTCGGCGCCGAACCCGGCTTCAGTAACCAGATAATCTCCCAGCTTAAGGCCCATCTCGGTGGCGATCAGGCTGGAACAGCCGTGGGCAATATTGGCAAACGGTCCCCCGTGAACAAAGGCCGGGGTGTTTTCCAGGGTCTGCACCAGGTTGGGCTTGATGGCATCCTTCAGCAGCACGGTCATGGAACCTACCGCCTGCATATCCTGGGCGTTTAGCGGTTCTCCGCTGTCGGTGTAGGCGACAATAATTTTGCTGAGTCGAGATTTCAAATCCATGAGGTCGCGGCTTAGGCAGAGACAGGCCATAACCTCTGAAGCTACCGAGATATCATACCCGGTTTCCAGGGGTATGCCGTGGACCTTACCCCCTAGTCCGATCACTACCTTGCGCAGGAAGCGGTCATTCAGGTCCACAACCCGCGGCCAGGTAATCCGGGTCGGAGAAATCCCCCGGGAATTGCCAAAATAATAACTGTTGCAAATCAAGTCCGCCAAAAGGTTGTGGGCGGTGCTGACGGCGTGGATATCCCCGGTAAAGTGAAGATTGATATCCTCCATAGGCACCACCTGGGAATACCCGCCTCCAGTAGCCCCACCTTTCACCCCAAAACAGGGGCCCAGGCTGGGCTCCCGCAATGCGATGATCGTTTTTTTGCCGATACGATTCAAAGCCTGACCGAGTCCGATGGTAACGGTTGTCTTCCCCTCACCCGCTGCAGTCGGATTTATCGCTGTGACCAGTACGAGTTTGCCCGAGGTACGCCCCTGGAGCCGCTCCATGGCCGTCAGGGATACCTTGGCTTTATTCCGCCCGTAAGGTTCAATCTCATCTGCCAATAGTCCGGCTTTCTCGGCTATGACCTCAATCCTCTCCAGTCGCGCCTCCTGAGCAATCTCAACATCGCTTTTCACATTCCGGCCCCCTTGCTTTTGTTATCTACTTCACAATGCCCGCGACTACTACTTATTTGGGCATTATGATCCTATTATACTTGTAGTCCCGGGCAATCGGCCAGTACCAACAAAACCCGGCCGGGGGCAAATAGTTTGGCGGTTTGTGAATAAGAAAATAGCGTAGTCTCGCGAACAAACCAGCCCGTATTTCACGCTCAACGGGAATCATTTTCGCTCCCTCGGCGCCGATGCCGAACGCATCAGCCCGGGAGTTCGCTGTCATTAAAGAAGAGATTGATTTCGCGCTCTGCGGCGGCCCGGCTGTCGGAACCGTGAACCACATTCCTCGATATTGAGGTTCCCATGTCCCCGCGGATGGTACCCGGTTCAGCCTGGGCGGGGTCGGTAGCCCCCATCAACCGGCGAACCGATTGGATGACACCGGGTCCTTCCCAGACCATAGCCACCACCGGTCCCGAGGTCATGAAGGACAGCATCTCATGAAAAAAGGGTTTTCCAGCATGTTCTGCGTATTGCTCTTCGGCCAACTCTTGACTGATCCTCAGCATCTTAATGGCCACCATGTGAAAACCCCTGTTCTCGATACGGTTTATAACCTGACCGATCAGGCCGCGCTCAACCCCGTCAGGCTTGACCATAAGGAAGGTTCTTTCCAATTATGATTCCTCCTTGAAATCTTCACCCTCCATGATTGCCCTGAACTCCTCTCCGTCCATTATCTCCACTTCCATCAACCTGCGGGCCACCTGGTGCAGCTTATCGATATTGGTTTCCAGGATGTTTTTGGCTTTGTTATAGGCGGTCTCTACAAAAGCGCGCGCCTCCTTATCAATAGCGAAGGCAATGGCGTCCGAATAATTGCGATCATGTCCCAGATCACGCCCCAAGAAAACCTCCTCGTGTCGACGGCCAAATGTCAGCGGCCCCAACTCATCCGACATCCCGTACTCGGTGATCATCTTGCGCACAATATCAGTAGCCCGCTGCAGATCATTCTGGGCCCCGGTGCTGATCTCGTTCAGGACCACGCTTTCGGCCACCCTTCCTCCCATTAGGACTACCACGTCATCCAACAATTTGGATTTGGTAATATAATTCCGGTCCTCTTCCGGAAGCAGCAGAGTGTATCCACCAGCCCTTCCCCGGGGAATAATCGATATCTTATGCAGCTTGTCGGTGTGCTCCAGAAAATAACTGACCACGGCGTGTCCGGCCTCATGATAGGCTACCAACCGTTTTTCCGAATCGGATATAACCCGCGATTTCTTCTCCGGTCCCGCGATCACCCTTTCGATGGCTTCCTCCATCTCCTGCATGCCGACATTACGCCGGTTGCGCCGAGCGGCCAGCAGAGTAGCCTCGTTTACCATATTGGCCAAATCGGCTCCGGTAAATCCGGGCGTTCTCTTGGCCAGTACCTCCAGGTCGACATCCGGGTCGATCGGTTTGTTGCGGATATGAACCTCCAGTATAGCCTGCCGCCCTTTGACGTCCGGTCGGTCAATGGTAATATGGCGGTCAAATCGACCCGGACGCAGCAGCGCGGGATCGAGAATGTCAGGACGGTTGGTGGCCGCCATAACAATAATCCCTTCATTGGTGGAAAACCCGTCCATCTCCACCAGCAGCTGGTTCAAGGTCTGCTCCCTCTCATCGTGACCGCCCCCCAGGCCGGCACCTCGTTGCCGTCCCACCGCGTCGATCTCGTCAATAAAGACAATACAGGGCGCATTCTTTTTGGCCTGCTCAAATAGATCCCGCACCCGAGATGCTCCCACACCCACAAACATCTCCACAAAGTCGGAACCGCTGATGGAGAAAAAAGGCACCCCGGCTTCACCCGCCACCGCCTTGGCCAGCAAGGTCTTACCGGTTCCCGGCGCCCCATAAAGAAGCACCCCTTTCGGAATCTTGGCCCCGATCTGGACGAATTTGGAAGGATTGGTCAGGAAATCGATGACCTCCTGCAGTTCTTCCTTGGCCTCATCAGCTCCGGCCACATCCTGAAATGTGACCCGCGCCGATTCCGGATTCATCATGCGGGCCCGGCTACGGCCAAACTGCATAACCCGGTTGCCCCCGCCTTGGGTCTGCTGCATCATCAGCACCATAAAACCTATCAACAGCAAAACGGGCAGGAACGTAGTCAGGAAACCTGCCCACCAAGCCGGCTCAGGTGTTGGTTGGGGATCAACAGCCACATCATGCTCCCGCAGAACCTCCGGCAGGTTCTCCTCCAGGAACGCGGTGGTGGTAAAAGCTTTACCGTCTTTATAGACCCCTTCAACCAAGTATACCCCGTTCTTCGGGGTTATGGTAACGCTCTCAACCTTATCGTCCAAAACCGCCTTGTAAAAGGCGTTGTAGTCAATCTCCTGCTTGGTCTCTTCTGGCGGGGAAGTCCATTTAATAGCAAATAGGGCGATTAAGACAATTAACGCATAAATAGCGATATTTTTCAGGGTTCTTTCCAACGTTTCCCCCCCCTAGTTAGTCTGTGATAAATTGTAACATAATTCAATTTTCATTGGCAACGAAAGTACTATTTGTCGACATGAGACGCCCTGATCTCCAAGAATTTCCTGGTGTCCGGGGTGACCCTCCCTCTTTCATCCTGGCGATGCCCGATAACCCAGTAGATTTCATCATCGGCCGCCAGTATTGCTATGCGGTCCCTTTGTGACCGCGGAATTTTCTTATCGATTAGGTATTTTTTAAGCTTTTGGCTACCCCCTAACCCCAGGGGGCGGAAGGTGTCCCCCGGCCGCCGTGAGCGGATAATGAGCGGTTTTTTCAAGGCCTCCCAATCGAAAACCGCGGCCTCGCCGGCCGCAACCGTCGGTGCTGCTGACAGCAGCCGGGCCGACAGCAATAGTCCGATCTCCTTGATCTCGGTGCGACCGGGAACCTCCAATTCATAACAGAAATCAACCGGGGCTTTTTCCTCGACGTCGAACTCCAGCACATCGTACGATTTCCTAACCCACCGGCCCCCGCTTACCGGTACCCGGCGGCCGGATTCCCGTTGTGACAGCAGACCGATAACCCGTTCCACATCATCCCAGGATACCCTCCGGCCTCCGGCCCGCCTTAGGATCTGGTATATCACCCGCCGCTTGAGACCCAGGGGCATCGGTTGCAGTCTGTCCACCCTGACAGTAAGCGGGAATTCCTCTCCCTCCTGCACCACTTCCTCCATAGCCTCTCGAACCAGTTCATCCCAGTAATGGTTTTCTTCCCTCATAACTTCAGCCAGGCGGCAGAGCACATCTACCATGCCGGGATTGAACCTCTGCTCCAAGAGGGGTAACAGCTCCCAGCGAATGCGGTTCCTGAGATAATTGTTGTCAAAGTTTGAACTGTCAATACGATAGGGCAGGCGGTGATACTCCAGGTAATCAACAATCTCGGTTTTGGTTAAATCCAGCAGTGGCCGGATGATCCGGTCGCGCCGGGGCAAAATCCCCTGCAGACCCGAAGCCCCGGTGCCCTGAATTAGGTGGAGGAGTATCGTTTCTGCCTGATCACCCCGGTGGTGGGCGGTGGCAATCTTGTGTCCCCCGGTATCCCGGCGTACATCCTCCAGAAAACGATAGCGGATTTCCCGTCCCGCCTCTTCTACCGACATCTTCTCTTCCCCGGCCATCCGGGCCACATCAACCCGACGCCAGGACAACGGAACCCCCCACTCCCGGCAGATGGACTCGACCAGTTTTTGGTCCCGGTCGGCTTCAGCCCGCAGCCCGTGATGCAGGTGGGCCGCGTGCACCCGGCACCCTAAAGCCTCTCGCAACTGCAGGAGCATGTGCAGGAGAGCAACCGAGTCCGGCCCTCCAGATACTCCCACCACCACCAGGTCGCCATCACCAACCAGGCGGTGGTGGATGATGTATTCTCGTACTCTCTGTAATGTCATTGTTCCCCGCATAGAGTTAATTATCTCAAATTCCCAAGAAAATAAAAACAGCGGGAGCGGTTTTGTTTTCCGCCCCCTCATGTGTTAGTGTACCAGATTTTTATATTCCTGTCTCCCGACCGCCCCTTTCACCATCTTTATCATAACTGCCGGCCCCATCTCTCTCATTGCGGGCGGCGTTCCCAAAGGCCAGGGCGCTGGGTTGTGCCGGCACCATCCAGTATAAGCCTGCAGGTCCCCAAGCAGCAGCCGCCTTAACCTTGATTGCGATCTACCCGGGCACAGATGACGGTCATGTCGTCCCGCGGTTCACCCCGAGCCAGAGCCAAGGCCTTGTTGATTATCATCTCCGAAAGGCGGTGGGGATCCTGTTCACTGGTCCGGGCCAGAAAATCACGCAGCCACAAACCGCGGCCATCTATCAGTTTACCGGGATCCAGAACCCCGTCGGTTACCATGACCAGCATATCACCAGGCAGCATGGCCCGCCTTTCCGTGGGGATATCCAGGTCCTCCACCACCCCGATGGGCAGGTTGCTGCTGGATATAATCCCCACCCTACCGCCCCGTTTAAGGAAAGAGGGAACGCCTCCAATTTTTATGGATTCGATTTCCCCGCTGTAGAGGTCGATCAAGGCCAGGTCAACTGTAGCGAAGCTCTCCCGCTGCCGCAGCATGAGAACCGAGTTAACTGTTTTTATGGCCACCTCCTGCCCGAAACCGGTGTTGAACAATTCCTCCAGCAGGTTAACGGTGGCTTTGCTCTCTCGGGCGGCTTTGCGTCCCACCCCCATGCCGTCACTTAATACTATCAGTTCCCGGCCATCCTTGAGCGTCACCACATTAAAACTGTCCCCCGATACATCGCGCTTGGCCAGTTGAGACACTCCGGTGTTGATCCTGAAGTTGAAAGCGCGGGCCAGTGTGAATTCGCAGGTACCCCAATTACCCCGCGGACATTTGCGATGGCTTACCTCGTAGCGGGTATCCATTAAAGCAGATATCCCCGGGGCCAGGAGATTATCACAGGTTTCCCGGTCCAGACACGCCTCCGCCGTCACCCGGATGAACACCTGGTTGTTACCGGCGATCACCGGGACCACCTGCTTGACCGGAACCCCCAACTCTTTACAGTCCTTCATCAGCCGCTCCTGCAATTCACTATCCACCACGGTTTTCAGGTCGAGTTCCTGAGCCAGATTCTTTATAACCCCGCTGACCCCCTTGAGCTGCTGTGATATCAGGTCGCGGGATTCCTCGATCTTCTCCTCCCAGAACTCGTTTATCCGAGTGGTCTCCAGAACCCGGTTTACCGCAGCGCTCAGATCACGCGATCTCAGGCAGCGCCGCTTAACCTCAACCGGCAGGTCATCAAACTCGAGCTGGCCTTTGATTTCTGTCAGGCTGACCAGGTTGAAAAAGTCTCGATAGGTCTGGTAAAATTCACGTTCCCAGCAGGTCTTGTACAGGCTGCATCCCCGGCACAAGACTTCAGAGATGTTCTGCAGCACCCGTCCGATGCTGGAGGATTCCTGGGGTACCGGTTCCACCGCCTCGGTTTCAACGAAGGTCATGGATATCTCCTCAAATACCTTGGCCAGGTTATTCATGCGCTCGGCGGTCCACTGCTTTAGGTGGCTGGTGGCAGCCTCCTCTTTATCTGAATAGCCCAAGGGACCTACTGTCCTCACCGGCATATGATTTTGAAAATCCCTGGGCAGCAGGAGAAATGCGGCTACGGCCAGGCCCGTCTCCCACAATCCGGATATAGCCTGCTGGCTGTCCATCATCAGCACCGACATAATAAGGCTGCCGGTCACAAAACCAAGACCCACCCCTAAGCGGCCGAATGTCCGGAAAACTCCGGCCAGCAATCCTGACAGTGCATATATGGCCAGGACCTTGGGCAGAGCCAGATTGGCCATAGCCGGAATAACCCCCACCGCCACACCGACTACGGTCCCGCCGCCTATGCCCCACAAAAAGGCCGCCAGGATTATCCCCAGTCGACAGGTGATTCCGGACAGGGACACCCCGAAAACACTAACCCCGGCCAGGCCGATTAATACTCCGATTCCCAGAATTATAAAAGAAGCTGCATCTTCCAGGTTGAACTCCTTTAGCGGTTTGGCCTCGTCTATAACCTCCCGGACGACCATCAGTACAAAGGTCAGGATCCCAGCCGCTATGGCCTCAAAAAATATTACAATTTCCAAATACATATTGGGATTATTAAGCAGAAGAAAGAGGGTCTTGGTAACCACCATTATAGACAGGGTGAGCAGGGGCAGGGCTACCCACCGGCGTGGTTCTCTCAAGGCCATAAACTGCGGCAGGAAAGATACCCCGACAATGGCCAGGGCATTTCCCCACATCAGGTAACCTTCCGCCATGGTAATAAGACCCAGGATTGAAAAGAGGGGGATCCCCCAGGCCAGCTTGCGGTTTTTGGAGGCAAAAGCCGCCGCAAACGCCGCCGCGAACGGCAGTACCTCTCCCAGGATAAAAGACCTTCCCAGCAAAAAGGCTACCAGCCAAAGGACAACGGTTTCCAAATCGAACACCCGGGTTAAGGTCTTCAGCCGGCGATGAACACCGGAGCCGAGGAGCACGACTCGCGGCCAGGATGGCCATTGAAATCCCGGCCTCTCTGACTTGTCCTTATCTGCCCGTTTAAAGGGATAGATTTCAGGCCTGTCCAAGGTAAATACCCCCTTTGACCCGGCTACTACGGGGCTATTATACCGCAACCCACAGTCAATATTTGTAAATTCCGTGAACAGGCCTCGGATTTTGTTACGACATCATTTCCAGCTAAATCCCAGCGTTCCCCGATTTTCAGGTTTGATCCCCGGGGCCACCCCCTTGTAACACCCGGGTTAATGCATAGTACACCGGCCCACCCCTGAGGAAGTTGGCCGGCGAGCGGCACTTGGTCCCCGGCGGAGGGACCCGCATGGAGTCGGGAGCAGCATAAGCAACTCGATAAAACGCCATTGAGATTGCGCTTAAGAAGCTATCCTATTTCACCGCAGTGACCGCTGAGGAAATAAGCGGCTTTTTGTGACGGTTTAATACAAAACAGGAGGCGCACACAAAAGGCTGCCAGGATTTCGGAGGGTATCGGTGCACGATCAGGACGGCTGCAAAACCGCCGGCGAGCGCAGTGAGCAGCTGTGGCAGGCCAAACGCGGCCACCAGTGCGGGAGGCAGGATTATTCCCAGGAGAACCAATACAAAGTGAAGCGATATCTGCCCGGAAACCGCGGAATTCCATAAAAGGTAAAGAAAAACTTGGGGCCGGACTTACCCGGCCCCGATTCATGGAGTCATCACTTGAGGCTCTATTTGTTTGGAGAGCGAGGACAAAAATTATCCCCGTCCTTAACCCGGTTAACTGAAACCTTCAACAACATCTCTTTCTCTGACTAGGCACTTACTGCGCTGTCCTTTTTCGCTGCAGCGACTTTGGCCGGTCTCAGGTACGCAAGGTAATAGAGGCCGGCCACGAAGAACCCGCCACCGACGATATTACCCAGGGTAACGGGGATGAGGTTGTTCATGATAAAGTTCCCATAGGTAAACAATGTCGGGTCAAAACCGGCAGCTATTGCCAGTTCCGGAACCTTGTTCACGATGGTGATACCCATCGGAATGAAGTACATGTTGGCTACACTGTGCTCAAATCCGCTGGTTACGAAAGCCATAATGGGGAAGAAGATCGCAAATATCTTGCCAATGGTGTCCTTGGCCGTCAAGGCCAGCCATACGGCCATACATACCAACCAGTTACAGCAGATTGCACGGCAGAAGGCTGAAGACCAGGTCAAGGTCAGTTTCCCCTGAGCAATAGAAACCGCCTTCACGCCAATGGCAGATAATGCCAGGCCTCCCTCGGCGTTGGTCCCAATCCAGAACATGCCGCTGAAGATTATGAAAACCAGCAGCAGTGAACCTGCGAAGTTGGCAAAGTAGACAACAACCCAGTTATAAAGGAGTTTGCCCCAAGTGGTCTGCCCATTCAGGGCACAGATGGTCAGGAACATGTTGTTCCCGGTAAATAGTTCCGCACCCCCAATAACTACCATCATCAGGCCTACCGAGAAGACGGCCCCGAACAGGAACTTACTGCCGCCATCGGCTCCCACCACGGTCGCCAGGTTGGCCCCGAATCCAATGTAGGCACCGGCCAGAATCCCCAGGATAATCATGGGGAAGAGTGCCAGGTCTCCTTTGCTTTTTCCGGCGTTACATGCATTTGCCGCTACTTCAGCTGGAGAAAAAATGTTCACTGTTAGTGTCCCCTTTCGTTATTACTGCTTACTGTTCATTAAACCCGATCTGTCTATCGCAAGTTATAGTACAGTTCCCACCTCCCTGCTCCACATCCCGGATCGGAATGTGGAAGTCTCCGCTCATCCCAAAAAGCTGGATTCTGTCGGGACTCAACGAGCGCCCCGCCGCCCGGCCGTCAGGGCCGGCCGGCGAAGCACCCATTAAGTGAATCATGTCTGCTATCCGGACACCATCCCTTTACAGGTGTCAACCGGTTCAAATCTTATCGATCCGAGCGGCGCACACTTTATACTCAGGTATCTTGGCCACCGGATCCAGAGAATCCGCGTTGGTCAGCCAGTTAACTGCCGCTTCGTGGAAATGGAAAGTTGTAAAGACCACATTCTCTGCCAGGATGTCGGTGATTTTGGCATTAATCTCCACACTTCCCCGGCGGGTGGACAGTCTGACCTTTTCTCCATCCTGAATACCCATCTTTTCCGCCAAATGCGGATTGATTTCCAACTCGGCCTCGGGCACGTGCTGATCCAGGGCCGAGGAGCGACGGGTCATGGTACCGGTATGGTAATGGAACAGGCTCCGCCCTGTGGTCAGTATCAGGGGGTACTCCTCATCCGGAACTTCCCGGGGCTCTTTGAATTCAATAGCACTGAAAGCTCCTTTGCCCCGCGAGAATTTGCCGTCCTTGTGCAGGAACGGGGTTCCA
>LFRU01000069.1:55653-68179 GCA_001512495.1 Syntrophothermus sp. DTU052
CTCCCGGCAGAACCACATCTGCATACCTGGCAGTTTCGGTCAGGAAAATGTCCTGGACTACCAAAAAGTCCAGCTTTTCCAAGGCCTCTTCCACATGATGCAGATCCGGATCGCTCATCATCGGGTTCTCACCTATGACCACCAGAGCCTTGATCTGTCCTTCATAGGCCTTGTTTATGGTTTCGGTCAGGGTCAGGCCGTTGTCGGGCGGCAGCGGTACCCCCCATGCGGCCTCGAACTTGGCGCGGACGGCCTCATTGGTCACCGCCTGGTAAGCCGGATAGGTAACCGGCAGGCCTCCCATGTCACAGGCACCCTGCACGTTGTTTTGACCTCTCAGGGGATCAACCCCGGTTCCCGGCCGGCCGATATTGCCGGTAAGCATGGCCAGGTTGCAGATGGATTTTACATTGTCAGTCCCGGTACTGTGCTGGGTAAGTCCCATGGCATAACAGACGACAGCCGCCTCAGCTTCGGCATATATCCGGGCGGCCTTTCTGATGTCCTCCGCCGGCACCGTAGTGATCTTCTCCACGTATTCCGGTGTGTACTTGGCTACTACCTCGGCCATCGCCTCATAACCTTCTGTACAGTTGGCTATGAACTCCTTGTCAGCCAACCCTTCAGTAATGATGACGTTCATCATTCCGTTAATCAAGGCTACATCAGTACCCGGCAGGTGTGCCATATACACGTCCGCCAGCTCCGCCAGGTCGGTGCGGCGCGGATCGGCGACAATCAGTTTGGCACCCCGGTAAAGGACGTTCTTCTTAATCTTCATCCCGATAACCGGGTGATTCTCTGTCGTATTAGAACCGATTACGAAGATGCCGGTAGCATCTTTTTCTAATTCCTCAATGGAATTGGTCATTGCTCCACTCCCAAATGCTGCCCCCAGACCGGCGACAGTAACGGAGTGTCAGAGACGGGCGCAGTGGTCCACATTGTTGGTTCCCAACACCGCCCTCGTAAATTTTTGCGCCAGGTAGTTCTCCTCATTGGTGATGCGAGCCGAGGTGAAGACGGCCATGGAATCAGGCCCACTGCTATCCTTAATGGCTTGCAGGCGGGCAGCAACCAGGTCCAGTGCTTCATCCCAGGAAGCCTCCCGGAATTCCCCGTTCTCCTTGATGAGAGGGGTTGTCAAACGATCCGGCGAATGGATGAAGTCCCAGCCGAAGCGCCCCTTGACGCACAGAGCCCCCTTGTTTACCGGGCTGTATTCCTCCGAACGGTTGGAGGTAACCCCTACCACCTGGTTGTCCTTAACGTTGAGTTCCAGGGTGCATCCGGTACCGCAGTAGGTACAGGTGGTCAGGACCCGGTCAACTTCATAGGCGCGGCCCTTGCCCGCACTCACCTTACTGGTCAGAGCCCCCACCGGGCAGACCATGATGCACTGACCGCAGAATACACAGGGCGAATCTGCCAGGTGCCCGTCGAAGGCTGTGGCAATCTTGCAATTGTGGCCGCGGTCTTTGACATTGATGGCTCGGGCCACGGTGATCTCTTCACAGGCACGCACACAACGAGTGCACATAATACATTTATTGTAATCCCTCTCGATAAACGGATTGGGGTCATTAATGGGGTAAACGTAGCGTCCCCCGTCGGTAAAACGTGTTTCCTTAACCCCGTACTGGTAGCAATAGTCCTGGAACTTGCAGTCGCCGTTTTTCTCACAGGTCTGGCAGTTGAATTCGTGGCGCGCGGCCAACAGTTCCAAAACCACCCGGCGTGCTTCAACGATATCCTGACTCTCAGTCTCTATTACCATGCCATCTTCAGCAGGCGCTACACAAGAGGCCAGAAACAGCGGACGGCCCTTGGCTTCAACCAGACACATACGGCATGAGCCGGCCAGCCTGAGATCAGGATCATAACACAGGGTCGGTATCTCGATCCCGTTTAAGCGACAAGCTTCCAGTATGGTGCTGCCCCTCGGGGCCTTAATCTGTCTACCATTAACGGTAAGTGTAACCATTTAACTCTTCCTCCCTTCCTTTAAGCTAAGAGCTTGCGCTCATATTCATGACGGAAGTGCTGCAAGGTGGTAGTTATCGGTCCTGGAGCGGCCTGTCCCAAACCACACAAACAGGCCTTTTGCATCACCTTGCACAGCAGGGTCATGTTTTCGATGTCTTGGTCAGTAGCCATTCCCCGGTTGATCTTCGTCATGATCTTAAAGTTACGGAAGGTGCCTTCCCGACAGGGATTGCATTTACCACAAGATTCATGCTCGAAAAACTTGGCAATTCGAGTCACTATATCCACTATATCTCTCGTCTCGTCCATCACGAATACTGCTCCAGTCCCCAGTGTTGCCCCAATATTTCTCATGGAATCAAAGTCTATAGGGGTATCCAGCAGCGACTCCGGAATGAAACCGCCTGATGTCCCCCCTATCTGTACCGCCTTAAACTTCTTGCCGTCCCTGATTCCGCCCCCGAAATCGTATATGACCTCGCGAATGGTTGTATTGGTAGGCACCTCGATGGCTACACGGTTAACCACATCTCCGGATAGGGTTAAAACCTTGGTCCCCGGATAGCCGGTTGCACCTATTGACGTAAACCATTCATGCCCCCGATTTATTATCTCCGGCAGGTTGGCAAACGTTTCCACGTTGTTAACCACCGTTGGCTGGTTCCATAATCCGGCCACACCCGGAAATGGGGGCTTAAATCGGGGTTCACCGCGGTGTCCTTCAATGGATTCGATCAGTGCGGTTTCCTCTCCACAAACATAGGCTCCTCCGCCCATCCGCACCTCAATATCAAAGTCTCCCAGAACACCCTTTTTTCGTGCCTGGTCAATGGCGCGGTTCAGGTGTTCCACCACATACGGGTACTCTCCGCGGCAGTAGATAAAACCTTTTTTGGAGTTAATGGCATGGGCACAGATGGCCATCCCTTCCAAGAGGGTATGCGGGTCCTTTTGTACAATGGTCCGGTCCTTATAGGTTCCGGGCTCACCCTCGTCCAGGTTGCAGACCACATACGTGACCTCTGCAGGCGGAACGAAGCTCCACTTCATTCCTGCGTTAAAACCTGCTCCCCCGCGGCCTCTCAGGTTCGCCTTTTTGACCTCTTCAATCAAGGCCTTGCGTTCCATGCTCCGAGCCTTTTCCAGAGCTCGATACCCGCCAGCTTTAATATAGTCGTCTATGCTGTTGGGATCGATCTTATCGGCATTGCGCAGTACAATTCTCATTTCTTTTCCCATTCTCTTCCCTCCCTATACGATTACCTGCACTTGTCCAACACCGCAGGGACATCCTCGGGAGTAATCCCGACATAGGGGACACTGTTAATGGTAACTACCGGCGTTTCCTGGCATTGACCGACACACTCGGCGAACTCAAGGGTGAACCTGCCGTCAGGAGTGGTCTCCCCGATTTTGATGCCCAGGTGCCTTTCGAACGCCTTAATCACCTGATCAGCGCCCGCTATGTGACAAGGAGCACTTTCACAAATGCGTATTATATACTTACCTCTTGGCTCCGTCGCCAAATACGAATAAAAGGTTGCCACTCCATACGCCTGGGCCTCCGAAATCCCAAAAACCCTGGCCGCTTCTGCAACTGCCGGCTTAGGAATGTAATTAAATTCCTTCTGGAGGGCATGGTAAGCCTCAATAATACCTCCGGGTTTGTCCCTAAATGCTCCGATGATATCCTGGAAATTGGCCATACTTATCACCTCCTTTGTGAAATAAATATCATGATTAGACGGCCATCAGCCTGGCCGTCACCTCCCCTTTTACTCTGCCCTTTACGGGATTCGACGATTTTACTCAGTTTCCTGCTGATGGGAGAGGGGTATTTCTTTCAACCCTTTACTTATTATATATTAAGGTTAGTAAAGGTGTTTTGTCGAATAATGGAACACAAAAATGTTATTGGAGGTATCGCCATTGAGTCACCATAACGGACGTCCATCTATCTCCGGCACTGCCGCCTTCAACAACCTGGTTGAAGGAAACCGCCGGTTTGTAACCGGAAACCTGTACCCCAAAAACCTGGGGAGGGATGAGAGAGAAGACCTGCTGGTTAACGGGCAGCATCCGTTCGCAGTGATAATTACCTGTTCCGATTCGCGGGTCCCCCCGGAGTTGGTGTTTGATCAGGCTCTGGGAGACCTGTTTGTAGTTCGGGTAGCAGGTAATGTCCTGGACTCAGTATCCCTGGGCAGTGTTGAGTACGCCGTAGATCACCTCCACACCCCCCTGGTTGTGGTTTTGGGACACGAAAACTGCGGCGCGGTTCAAGCCACGGTTGAAGGCGGGGAGCCGCCGGGAAGTATCGGGAGTATTACCACTCTGATTCGCCCCGCAGTTGACAAGGTGCGCGCGATGGGCATAGATGGCCGTGAACTGTGTGAAAAGGCAGCCGATGAGAATGTCAGAGCCACACTGGAGGTCCTGAGAAAAAGTCCGGTGGTAAAACACCTCGTGGACGAAGGTCGGCTTACGGTGTTGGGAGCCAAGTACCATCTCGGCTCTGGTGAGGTGGTCTTTTTCGATTAGTTGGTGACGGGGGAAACGTCTTAAGGTGTATTATGCGGGCTGAGTATATTTGGTATCGTCCGGCTCGCTCCAATGTTCTCCGCCTGCATCCCCGCAGCTCATTTTTCTTTGAGCGGGACAGCCGGCATATGCGGCCTCCAGGCTGCGATGCCGGTATTTCGCCATCCAGGGCAAATAGTCCCGCCTGGGACGTAAACCAAACTTGGTTGCGGCTCGTCACCCGCCGGCGGCGAATACGTGGTTTCGATCATTGTTCTATCCCGACGGTTCGGCTGTCAACCCTGTCCGCTGCGTTTGTTATGCAGCGTCAGAATCAGGCCCTCCAGCAGATCGCTGTCACTGACCAAGGCTTCCTGTCGTTCCAAGAGTTCCATCAGGCATTTGATTATCAGCGTGCCTTTAACTATGATATCGGCTCTCTCCGGCTGCAATCCCGGTATAACCTTCCTCTCCTCCAGGGTAAGCTGATCAAGTCGGGTATAGTATGAGCTTATTTCCGGCAAAGACAGTATTTCGCCCTGCACCTGTTCGGGATCGTACTCGGTCATACCTTTTTTCATGGCCACCAGCGAGGTAGCGGTTCCTCCGACCAGGACCAGGGGGTTTGATTTTGCTTTTATGCCCTTTGGGATTCCCGCCGCGAGCCTAGTCTTTATCTCATTCTCGTTCCAATCTGCTTCCCAGGCTCTAACCGCCCCCACGTTAATGCTAAAGGACTTTATCCCCCGGCGCTGAAGAATTATTTCCGTGCTGCCTCCACCCACGTCAGCCAGCAGGGGATTGGCTCTGAGACCCAACCCGGCCTTCGCTCCCTGGTAGCTCAGTTCTCCTTCCCGCTTACCGTCAAGCACCTGGATGGGCATACCAATCCTTTCTTCGGCAAGAACAATGAAATCATCGCGGTTAATGGCGTCGCGTACGGCGCTGGTAGCCACGAACACTCTCTCCGTTACCTGACAGCGACGCATTATATCAATAAACGAATCCAGGCAGTTCAGGGTGCGGTTGATTGCCCCGGGCTGTAACCAGCCGCTTACATGCATTCCCTCTCCAATGCGGGTGGTAACAACTTCCTTCAACACTATTCTTATTTTTTCCTCTTCCCCAACCTCAGCCACCAGCAGTCGGCAGGAATTGGTTCCTACATCACAGGCCGCATATCTCACCAAACCCCCCCCCAATCTGTAGAACACCGGCGGATTATATACATTGAGGCAGAGGTTGCATGTCCCCTGCCTCATTCGAAACATTCTCTACTATATAAAGACATAAAGACACTCCTCAGGGAGTGTCTGAAAAGCCTCTATTCCGTCTCCTGGGTTCTTTGGTAAGTTTCAGTGACTGCAGCCGTTCATCACTTTCCTTGAAGAAACGGCTAAGCTTATCATCCAGATCTCCTTTATCTTTTCTGGGACGTTCCGTTTCACGGGCCTGCTTGATGGAGAGACCTACCTTGCCCTCCCGGACATTTAGCACCTTGACCCGCACGCGGTCTCCTTCCTGCAGGTAATCTTTAACATCACGAACATAAGTATCGGCTATTTCGGAAATGTGCACCAACCCAACAGTTCCGTTCTCCAACTGAATAAAAGCCCCGAACTTCGTGGTCCCTTGAACAACGCCTTCCGTAATCTGCCCTGGAATGATATCTTTTTGTTCGGTTGGCATTTGAGAAAAAGGCCCCCCCAAAACGTTCAATAGAATTCCTATATTATTGTATAGAACAAAATCCAACGATGTCAATTATTTTGATTATTTTACTGGGGAAGTACTTCTACCAGCACCTTTTCGCCGGGTTTAATCATACCGAGTTCTTCCCGGGCCAATTTCTCAAGCATCTCGTCGGATTGCACTTCCTGCAGGTGAGACTGATAATGCATGTTCTCCTCAATTAACTCTTCCTTTTTTAGAGTTAGAGACTTGATCTCCTGCTTCATCTTCCATATGGTTACTGCCTGAGAGCCAAAAGAAAACGAACAGATTACCAGAAAAACTGCCAGCCACCTTAAATTAAACAGTCCGGCTTTTTGTTTCCTTGGTTTAGTCCGCTTGGTCCTCATCATCCACCTCGTAAATCCCGAGAGCCTGTCCCGGTATGACGATCACGACCTCATAACCCTTTCCCCGGGCCCGGTTAAGCAGGGTTGCCACCGTACTGCTGGTTATGTTCAGGATCCGGGCTATCTCTTCGTTTTTTCGGCCCATTTCCTTAAGTGCTACTACCTGTCTTTCCCTGAAGCTCAGCTTTTCCAGACCCCGAATCTCAATCTGCATCCTTGCTCTCCAGGATTATCCACAATATGTCCACAATCTGTGTATAAATATATTACATTCTTAATAATTTCCTGTCAAAAGTTTTCTTCACTGTATGCCGGTATCAGATCCAAGACCCTAATATTTCAGGGGGGCTATTCACCATCTCCCGGGGGTGAACCCGATTTGAAGAAACGCCAAGGAATGACGAGGAGTGACAGAACAGCCCGGAAAGATTTCACGGTGAATAATGAGGCCAATTCCACCGGACGATGCAGCAGCGGCTTCAAGTAGGCCATGTACACAACGCCGCCCAAAAACAGGGCCAGAAAAGTGTGAAAACGCACTTCACCCTGATTAATCAGGAGCAGCCCGGCAAAAACCAGCGGTATAACCACCAGCCAAACACAGAGATCAAACACCCATAACCAGATACCCTGGATGGGAAAATGCTTGATATTGTTTTGATGGAAATGAAAGAGGCCGGCAACAATGAGTCCGATGGCGGCGGTAAGCAAAAACTCCCAGGCCTGAATCCACATTTTTTCTACAAGGCCTCCTGTATCACTTCAAGATCCTCTCCGCCAGACTCTTCCCTCTCCCTTTAATACTCTTGCCCGGTGATTTATACTCGATTACCGCCAGTTTCCCTTGAACCACCACCTTGCCCTCATCCAGACTGAGCTGGCTGATATGCAGTTCCTCTCCGCGCAAACACAAGGAACCATGGGTGGTGTCCAGAATAACCTCACGGTCATCAAAACTGTTAACAAATACTACCCCGGTCGCTTCCAGGACCTCGCGATTGCTGAGCGTAAGACAGTGGGCCTGCATTGTGATTCCTCCTCTCCGCTAAGAAGTCAAGGACCTAAGGCGTCGTAACCACTCATTGGCAGATTACCCGGATCAATACCGGATAATTCTCAATGCCCGGTTCTGGCTACTAAGAAAATATATGTAGACAAAGGCTCCAATATGTGATGGGAGTGGCAGAGAGGCCAAATGGAAAGAAGGCAAAATAAAACAAAACCACCTCAAACACGAGGTGGTTCTTCGTTAACAATCCGGTATAGTGACTTTGCTTCGCCGGCTTTTATATTGTCTTTTAAGTCCAGTATCTCAACGGTAATCCGACGTCCGCCCATTTGAATTGCCAGTATATCACCCACGTTGACTTTCGTGGATGGTTTAGCTACCCGGCCGTTAACTGTTATCCTCTCATTTTCCGCAAACTCCTTGGCTACCGTGCGCCGCTTTATGAGCCGCGAAACCTTGAGGTACTTATCCAGACGCATTACACAACGGCGTCTTTAAGATTCTTGCCGGCCTTAAAAGCTGGAACTCTGCTGGCTGGTATCTTGATTTCTTCTCCGGTTTGAGGATTGCGCCCAGTGCGTGGCTTACGATCGCGTACTTCGAAAGTACCAAACCCGACCAACTGAACTTTTTCCTGCCTTTTTAAGGTTTCTTCAATCGATGAAAAAAGAGCGCTTACCACTTTTTCCACATCTTTTTTGGTCATACTGGCTCTGCTTGCCACATCACTGATTAATTCGGTTTTGTTCATCCATTACCCTCCTTTGACGAAAATTGGGGTTTGCTTTAGAGCCTATTCTCTATTAATTAATAATTTCCTGCTTTTCCAGACAAAAATAGTTCTATAGTCCCAGATTCGCCAGGAAACACCCAAACCTGGATGGGGAACTGTACTTGTTACAACCCCCGCTTTTTCGCCTCATTCCACAGGCTGTCCATCCTATCCAGACCTGCATCTTCCAGGGAACATCCCTCTTCACGCAGATGTGCTTCTATAAATTGAAACCTGCGGGTAAACTTATCGTTGCATCTCTGCAGGGCCTGTTCCGGTTCTACTCCCGACATCCGCGCAATGTTTACCACTGCAAACAGGATATCGCCCATCTCATCCTCTTTCCGGTCAAAATCATTGTTCCGGTAAGCGGCAACATATTCGTCGATTTCCTCCCGCAGCTTTTCCAGAGCCCCGCCTATCTGCGGCCAGTCAAAGCCAACCCTTTGAGCTTTTTCCTGGAGCTTGTACGCCCGCAGAAGAGCAGGAAGTATCCTTGGTATGCCCTCCAGAATTGAAGTTTTACCTTCTTCGCGCTTAAAACCTTCCCAGTTCTGCATTACCTCATCGCTGGTGTTGATCTCCATCATCCCGAAAACATGGGGGTGCCGGTTTATCATTTTTTGGTTCACGGTATCGGCTACGTCATCCAGATTGAAGTGACCGGAACGCTCGGCCAGAGCGGCGTGGAACACCACCTGCAGTAATAAGTCTCCCAATTCTTCCCGCAGTTTATCCATGTCGCCCTCACCGATAGCCTCAATTACCTCGTAGGTCTCCTCTATCAGATACCTGGTTAAGGAATTATGGTTCTGTTCCCGGTCCCAGGGACACCCCTTCGGTGATAATAAGATCCTCATAGTCTGCACCAGTTCTTGAACAGCCTTGCCAGTCATGTCATCAACCACCTCTACCAAATCTCAACAGCCGCCGTATAAGCACCAGGTCCAACTCCTTTGTGACCAGGAGGGCCACCCCGTAAACACCTACCCCTATGGCAATCGCCACCAGGGTGGCAAAGTGCGAATAGACCCCCCGGAAAACCAGGGTATCATAGGACAGAGTAACTACCACGCCCATGACCGCAGTTACGAGGGCCAGTTTAATAAAACGTCTCCATTCAAAACGAACCCCGGTGCGGCGGGCCAGTTCAACCATATTAAGAGCGGACCCCGCCAGAAACGCCAGGTTCGTGCCTATAGCCGGGCCTTTTATATTCAGATAGACTATTCCGGTTAAATAATAGTTGAAAAAAATTTTAAGGGCTCCGGTAATTATCAGGTGCCGCAGAGGTATTTCCGGGTGCCCCATACCCTGCAGTGAGGCACTGGTTACCTGGAAGAGGGCCAGAACAATCACCGAAAAAGACAGATAGGCCAGAGGTATGCCGGCTTCGGGGGCGGCAAAGAGGAGATCGGTTATCGGATAAGCCAGGACGCAGAGACCGGCGGCCGAAGGCAGGGCCAAGAGCATCGCCACCCTGAGGCCTTCATTGATCCGCTGTCGTACCACGGGCTTGTCTTGCATCGATACCGCCTCGGCCACGGCCGGCACCAGGCTGGTGGCAATGGCTATGGTAAAGATGGTGGGAAGATTAATGAGCACCGAAGCCATGCCCGACAATTGCCCGTATAATTCAGTAGCCCGCGACACGGAGAAACCGGACGATATCAAGCGCGTGGGCACAATAACCGCATCCAGCATCTGCACCAGGGGCACCACCATAGCCCCCAGTGATACCGGCACCGCCAGTTTAATCAGCTCTCCCGCCAGTTGGCGGGAGGATTCACGTGAGTACCTCAGGGTCTCACCCGGTACCGGACGTCTGCGAAACTTTAAGTAGAATATGATTAGAATAATCAGGCCGGCGGCTGCTCCAATTACCGCGCCGAAGGTAGCCCCGGCTGCGGCCATGTCCAGCCCTCGAGGAAAAAGCCAGAAGGCCAGGATCAGCACAAAAGCGACCCGGAAAATCTGTTCTACAACCTGGGATACAGCAGTAGGTACCATCCACTGATGGCCCTGGAAATAGCCGCGAAAAACACACAGCATCCCGGCAAAAAATATAGCCGGGGCCACGGCGGCAATGGGTAGAAAGGCCTTAGGCTGGCGCAGCACTTCTCCGGCCAAAAAATCGGCTGACAAAAAGACGGCTGTCGACAGGAAGAGCCCGACTACAAACAGCAGTATAAATGATACCCGGAAGATTCTACGGCTGTCCCCGCTTAAACCGGCCGATTCTTTGCGGGCTACCATAATCGAAATGGCCACCGGCACCCCAGCCGTAGCCAAGGCCAGTATAGTCGTATAAATGGGATAGGCCATCTGGTAAAGGCCCATCCCTTCACCGCCCAGCAGTCGGGCCAAAGGTATCCGGTACACAGCCCCCAGGAGCTTGCTGACCACGCCGGCTGCTCCCAGGATGAAGGCACCTTTGAGAAAGCTTTTCCTGTTCAATATCTCCTCTCCGATTTCCACTTGGTACAGGTCCGCTGCAACCACCAACTTATGAGAAGCCCGACAGACCCTGAGTGTATTGTATCATTATCGCCCTGGGAAAACGTAAAAATTCCTGTGCCGGATCAATATCCGCGGATGGGTGAAAGTGTTACCGGCCGTTCCCCATAAGAACGCCGGCCCTTTGATCACTAACCGACCGATTCTTGCTGGAAGGACACCTGCCTCCAGGCGCCGTGCTCACACCCGGCACGCAATATCAAGTCAAAAAAACGGCCTTTTGCAAGGCCGTTAGCTGCTGCCAGGGTTATTGTTCCATCTGTTTTGCCAGAAACCCGGCTGCGGTTTCGGCCAGTTTGACCTCCAGTTCTCCCATTTTAACACCCGCATCCTTTGACATGATAATGACTGCCCCGATAGGGTCTCCCTGGGAAATTATAGGGGCGATCACCTCAGCGGTCACTTTACAACCACCTTCAGCTTCATTAACCGGGCACTGTTTACAGTGGGGATGCTCTTTAAGATCGTTTATAACTGCCACTTTGCGTTCTTCCAGAGTTTTTTCCACGCCGGGACCGATGGCCTTGTTAAGGAACTCCTTTTTGGGTGCTCCGGCTACTGCAATAATGTTGTCCCGGTCAGCAATCAGGGCAATGTGTCCGATGGCCTCATGCAGGGAGTCTGCATATTCCTTGGCAAAGTCCCCCAGCTCCCCGATCGGTGAATATTTCTTGAGAATTACTTCTCCCTCGCGGTCGACAAAAATCTCAAGGGGGTCTCCTTCTCTGATGCGCAGGGTTCTCCTAATCTCTTTGGGGATTACCACACGCCCCAGGTCATCAATCCGCCGTACGATGCCTGTTGCTTTCACTAGGTCTATCCCTCCTTTTTTTCATTGATATGGTTCTCTTACTCACTGATAGTATATAACCCATAATCCCCATTTATTCACTTTGGGTGTGCAGTTCGCCAGATATGTTATTGCCTCTGTTTGGGGAAAAATGCATAAAAAGGCAGGCAACCGCAGATCTTAAACCAGGACAATAATGAATGCAATCCGCATAAACGCAGGGTCAGGTGTGCAGCAGGCCCTTCTTTAGGCCTGTTTACAGATGGACCCGCTATGGAAAGCGGCTCGGTTGTTAAAAAACTACGAACTGTCCGGCCAGATCGAATAACGGTTGTGATGAATACGGAGTGCAGGTAAGATGAGAGGTCGATTCAGGATTTTCCGCAAAAGCAAACAGTCCGGCACGCCCGGGGAATACTCGGCTTACCCCTCCCTGGAACCGGAGGTTCTTGCTTCCGGAGATATCAGCACCCGCATATCCGACAACGAAAAAAGGCTTCAAGAGGCTTTCGGTTACAGTTCCGACCTGGTGATCCGCAAGATAAAATTCGGGGCCTACTCTGATCTTGAAATACTGGTGGTACATATCGACGGACTGGTCGACGACCAAATGGTTACTCAAGGTATACTCAGGCCGATTGGCGTGTTTTCCGACTGGCCTCCTTTGGATGAACCCTCTCCAGTAAAAATCTACAGCCAGCTGAAATCTCGCTTAATCGCCAAGGATGAACTGTCCGAAGTGGGGCGGATGGAAGATCTGCTGAAAGAGATCTGCTTCGGCAACTCGGCTATCATGGTAGACGGCCATAACCTGGCCCTGATAGCCGACGTCAAGGGCTGGAGACAAAGGA
>LFRU01000104.1 GCA_001512495.1 Syntrophothermus sp. DTU052
TACACCAAGGTGGGAGCTTTTACTTATATCGCTTCGGCCCCCAGGATTGACCGGGTTATTCCGGACAAGTTCTCCCGGCATCAAAGCAGTTGGGGATTAATAGCAGGGAGCCAGTTCATAAAGCCGAGGACGGAACCTGACCCCAATAATCCGGACCGAACGATTACCATCCCCGGGACGGATGTACAGCTCAGCGACTGGCAGGGAGCTTTCTTCAAGTCGCTGGCGGGACAGACCACTATGGACGGGGTAAGCTACGATAACATCGAGGTGCTGAGCGACTCCCAGATCAGGATTATAATGCCCCCAGCGGAGAGAATCGGGTCCCGTATCCTGCGCATAGTGAACCCGGATGGAGGGCAGGCGGAATACACCATCGAGTATGTGTCTCCGGTTGTTCAACCGGTGATTAGCAGCGTGGAACCGACGCAGGGCAGTTACAAAGGCGGTACCAACGTGACCATCACCGGAACCGGTTTTGCCGACCGGGTTGAAGTCTACTTTGGCGGCCAGATGGCTACCATACTCGAAAAGTCGGAGACCCGGCTGGTGGTACGGACCCCGGGAATAACCCTGGCGACGATGGAGGACCAGCGTACGGTCGACGTCCAGGTGATCAATCTGACCGATTACGGCAGCGCCT
>LFRU01000060.1:0-7927 GCA_001512495.1 Syntrophothermus sp. DTU052
ACTGCATGAGGTTGGGAAATAAACTATGCGGGAGTTTACCCACTTAATCTTGACAGGGACTGAAAAGGTCATATTGTTGTGCGACAGCAAAGGTTTATGATAAACTTAATCTAAATTTCCCAGCCCGCAGAAACAAGCTTTTCAATGTCGACCAAGTGCCTGCATCCCTTGGGAAATCAACTTATCCGGACTTTGGGGTCTAATCCCCCAACACGGTGCATATCTCCAGACGTGAATGGACTGTAAAAAACAGGACATCGGCAAAGCCACCATGTTTTCGCGTTATTATCAGGTTAAAGGGTTTTATAAATATATAATCCGTTTGCATATTATGTTTTAGTGTGAACAAGGGGGGTAGCAGGTGAAGGACAAAAGAATGACGTTAAAAGAAGCCGTCAGCAAGTACACCTGGGACGGATGTACTCTGAACATCGGCAGCATCTGTGCACGTGAACCAATGGCGGTTGCACATGAAATCATTCGCCAAGGCAGAAAGAACATAACTTTTGTGACTGACACCACCTCTGACCCGGCGGAATTATTAGTCGCGGCCGATTGCTTCAGTCGGATTGAGGCTGCTTACATCTGGATCGGGGTGGTCGGGCAGGGTTACAATATCCGCCGCGCGGTGGAAGAGGGTATTCCCCATCATATCGAAATTGAGCCTTACTCCAACTACACGGCGGGACTCCGGTTGATGGCCGGAGCCATGGGGGTTCCCTTTCTGCCCACCAAGTCGCTCCTGGGCAGCGATATCATCACCCACAATCCCAAAATAAAGGTTATCGATGATCCATACGGGAGCGGACCGGTTGCATTGGTTCCGGCTGCCAATCCCGATACTACATTCATTCACGTTCAACGCTCTGATATGGCGGGCAACTGCCAGATATGGGGCATGCTGGGCAATGACGATTACGCGGCCCGGGCCGCGAAAAACGTGGTCATTACCTGTGAAGAGATTGTCCCCACCGGCGAGATACGTAAAATCCCGAATATGACCGTTATTCCGGAATATGTTGTATCAGCGGTGGTGGAACTGCCGTTTGGATGCCATCCCCTGTCGGTAACCGGATGCTACTGGATGGATAATCCCTTCCGCCAGGAATTCATTAAGGCTTCCCGGACAAGAGACGGGATTTTAGCCTGGATGGATGAGTGGGTATATGGTGTGGAAGACCATAAGCAGTACCTGGATAAGGTGGGAAGAGACCGTCTGGCCAAGCTCCAGGAATTGGAACAGGACAACTGCATGATTCCCGAGATTATATGTAGGACGAGGGAGGGAATGTGATGAGTAAATACGCCGAGGATTATACCATTTCCGAAATGATGGCCGCCGTGTGTTCTTTGCAGATCAAAAACGATGATGTGGCTTTTGTCGGAGTCGGAATTCCCCTGATGGCCGGTGCAGTGGCAGCAGCCACCCATGCTCCGGAGGTCATCATTGTCTATGAAGGGGGAGGCGTAGGGGCCAAGAGCCGCAGGATGCCCTGGACCATTTCCGATACGCCGACCACCGACAATGCGCTGGCGGCAACAGCCATGCACCGGGTTTTTGGTGACCAACAGCGGGGCTTTATTACGGTGGGCATTATTGGCGGAGCGGAAATTGATAAATACGGCAACCTGAACACAACCACCATCTTCGGGGAGAGCGGAACCTACCATCACCCCAAGGTCAGATTACCCGGCAGCGGTGGAGCCAATGATATAGCCTCCTCGGCCCGGCGGACGGTCATCGTTATGCGCCTCGAGAAAGGAAAATTCGTCAACAAGGTAGACTTTATTACCAGTCCCGGTTTTCTCTCCGGTCCCGGTGCCCGCGAAAAAGCCGGCCTTTTAGGCGACGGCCCCAGCGCAGTGGTAACCGACCGCGGCCTCTTCAAATTCGATCAGGAAACCAAAGAGATGTATTTGGAAGCCATATATCCGGGGATGAACGTTGAGCAGATTAAGGAATTAATAGATTGGGAGCTAAAGGTGTCCCCGCAGTTGTATGTGATGGATCCTCCAACCGTTGAACAGATAACGGTTATGCGCACCCTAGACCCCATGGGGACGGTCTTGGGCCGCAAGTCCCTGCGGGGTGAGATCGAACCGTTTGACGTATACTATAACTCTCTGAAAAAGTCGTACCAGAGCCGGACCATAACCCTGTAAATCGGTGCCGGCCCCCGGAAAGGCGGGGAAAGCGGGACCATCGTTCTGTTATTTGTATATGCCGAGGATGAGAGAGCCTCAAGCGAAGGGGTTCTCTTTTGTTAATGTGTTTGGTACGGATTATCCTTGTAATGCCAATCCCCGGGTGGGGCCACCCTTGATCTTAACACGGCGTGACACCGTTCAAGAACTGTTGCAAACCTGCTGAGAGGTGGAATTGTAACATATGGACATCAGGAATGAAAAAGAAAAACATGATAAACGCAAATTAGAGGAGTACAAAAAGAATCCTACGGTTAATCTGGCGGATTCGATTAACCGTTCAATAATAGGTGACCCCGGGGAGTTAACTAGAGGAAGTCGCTTTGCCAGGGTTATCACCACAGTTATAATTTTGGGACTAATAACCTTTCTCTTTCTTTATTCGCATTAAGCGAAATCATACATCATGTCAATAAAACGCACCCCATAATGACAATTCTGCAGTCTGCTCGAAAACTGCCCGGATGATGGGCGCCTGCCTGAACCGACGCAAAAAGTCGTGAAATCACCGGGAACTCCACCACAACCTACACCTTTCGGAATACGGCAAAAACCTGCAGGGGAAACCCCGAATCGTCGGCAACCAGCTTGGCCCGGTCCGCTTCCGAGAGGCGCTCTAATGCTTCCAGGGTCAGG
This sequence comes from Syntrophothermus sp. DTU052, assembly GCA_001512495.1. GTDB lineage: Bacteria > Bacillota > Syntrophomonadia > Syntrophomonadales > DTU052 > DTU052. The sequence goes on from LFRU01000060.1 coordinate 2,842, forward strand.
TAATCGAAGGGCTTCATCTCCACCATCTCCAGGCCCTGGCCCTGGAACAGATCGGCCAGGCCGGCCGGTTCCCAGTGATGCAGGTGCAGCATGGCCGGAAAAGTGGCTCCGCTGGATTCCTCTTCGAACCGCTGGTACAGCTCACCATTGGCGTTGGGAACGGTGACAAAGATCATGGCCCCGGGACGGGTCACCCGGGCAAACTCCCGGATAACCTTTGATGGATCATAGGTGTGCTCCAGGACATCAAGGCATACGACCACATCAAATTCCTGATCGTGAAAACCCAGGCGGTCCAGACTCCCCTGGACGAATGTCAGCTGCTTCTGGCGTTCCTCCAGGATACCTTCCCCGATTAAAGTCCTGTTCCCGCCGAAGATCTCTCCCATCTCGGTCTCAATGAGGCCAATCACCCGGGATAAGAAGGATCCCTTTCCCTCCCGCAGCATATTGGCCATTCCCCGGGCCCGGTTGAGACGGGGTCTGCAGGCGTCAATACCGGTGACCTCAAGGTGCTGGCTCATCACCAGGGAGCCAAAGCCGGCTCCGCAGCCGGCATCCAGGGCTTTGCCCCTCAACGCTTTAAGCTGCGGGTATACCAGGTTTAGAAATGAATACTCCCCCCCGGAGGAGAAATTGATCAGAGCAATAACCTCGTTGAAGGCAAACAGGTCCCCCTGATCAAGTTCCGCCGCCAGGTTGAGCCGAAACCAATTTCTGGCCTCAGGCTGGGCGATCAGAAGCCGAATTAATTCTTCAACTTCGGAGATACCGAGTTGGTCCCTGGTTTTGGCTTTGGCCGCCGGCGGCAGTCGCTCCCAGGCACACTGGATAAAGAACGGATAACAGGTATTGGTGCTGTCATCGAACATTATGCAGTGAGCGGGGTCCGCCTGGCGGATATCCGCCATGGCCTCAAAGAAGGCCAGCTGGAATTCGAAAGCCTCCTCATTGCTCTGCATAAACATAGCCGCCAGGTTATTAGGGGTTTTCTCCAGATTGCCCGGCAGCAGTGCCAGTATTCGTTCTGCGATTTCCGGGGCCGTATGGTTAAGGTAGTAATCAAAGAACCGCTCCAGCATCATAGCTTCACCCCTGCAAGTTTATTAATGTTCGCCAATCAATAGCCAGACCCGGTAGTTCCCCCGGTCAATGTTTAAGTCAATCCGGTCCCGCCCGCCCGGCAGGTGATAAACTGGAACCGGAAAGCAGGTCACAGCAAGTGCAGGACATGGCGGTATTCATCACGCCGGGGACCACCCCCCAACTGCCAGCTGAATTCCACCTGAAAAGAGGCCTGCCCCTCGCTTATCTCTATATAAGGCCTGATGAGCAGCCCGGAAGCGTCGTAGCCCAGCTCACTGTGGGTTGGAAACACATATCCCCGGTAATAGCTTTTCACTGCCGGTTCAATCACCACCTGTTTAATCTGGGACCCGGGATCAAGTTCCCAGAACAGGGAATTGCGGAAGGTGCTTCCCCGGCCGTTTATGTTTTCGCAGACGTAGGCCAGCCTGCGGGGATGCGGCATAAGGCTCACCTCACTCCGGTCGGAGTCCTCCCGGGTTCCCGGGCGCACCACTTCATAGACCACCTCATCGCCTTCTCCTTCTATACCCAGCCAGGAGGAGGGCTGCAGTTCCCTTTCATCTGAAGGCACCACCGAGGTAACCAGTTCCGGCACCAGACAAACCGGTTCCTGGAGCTTTCCATCAATAACCTGAACCTCAATCGTCATAGCCATTGATTTATCGCTTATGCGGAAGCGTTTACCCACCCGGAACGACAAAGGTGCCTCTCCGTTGGGCAGCCGCACCAACTGTTCCAGACTGATAACCGCCTCGTCCCCTTGAGTTTCTGTACTCAGCAGCCGGTATCCGGATGATTCCTGCTCCAGAGGAACCCATTTCCCATCCTTCAGAGCGGCGAAAGAAACCCCCATGCTGTTGCGGCACCTCTCCACCCGCCCCCCTTCCGGGTAAAACTCCTCCCGGAGTTCGGAATCTGTTTCGGTGAAAATCAAGGAATGGCTTAATGCCAGTACCTCGCTGTAAGTAACAGGAGAAAGCATCTCCTTTTCCAAATACTCCAGCAGTTCTGCCAGCCCTTGCTTCTCCCCAATTGCATGCTGGAATATCACCTGTCCCCTCCGGACATGGATGACCACTTCCTGATGCCCGGTGCGAACGACAACCTCATCTTCGCCGTCCAGGTCCCAGTCCCGGATTTTAACCTCCGGCCAGCGGTGGGCATCATCCTTAAGCTGCTCCCATATCCTGTCGGCCAACCTCTCCGCCAGCTCCAGGTAGGCCAGCCCCTGCAGATCGAAATAGGCACAGGATCCGTAGGAGGGATGCCGGCTTGCCCAGCGTGGGTCCTCCTGGTAAGCCAGATTCCTCACCCGCTGAATAACACGGTAAGCCCGGGCCAATTCCTGGGGATACCTGGCCGCCAGGAGTTCCTCCACGAACCTGAACCGGTGGGGTGAATCCATTACCGCATCCCGGAGCAGTAACCGAGGAAGTCCGGATATCTCTACCTCCTGCAGTATCCATCGCTCCACATCCTGCATCCTCTGTTCCAGGTCCCGCTGTCGAGCTATCACCTTGCGCAGCCTTTCATCACCAAAGGTTACCCCACGAATTCCCCGCCGGGCAGTCCAGTTCTCCCACTCCGGGTAGGAGCGGCTGGTCGCTGCCGGGTAGGTATCCCAATAACCCTCTTGTTTCAGGTAGGACCTCAACCCACAGAACCCGAGGTCCGGGTCCTCCCTCACCAACCGAATGAATTCCAGCATCCAGGAGGTATCTCCCTGCGGGTCCTTGCTCCACTGCCCAAACTTTTCGGCGTCCTCAAAGATCACGATTACCGGTTCCAGTTCTTTCCCCAGCTTCCGAGCCATCTCCCGTGACTTTTCAGCCGCATCCTTCAGGTAGCTCACGTATTGCCCCGGTTTAATTAAGCTGTGGTCACCGGCAGCAAAAGGCCGGCGCTTTAACAATCGGTAGCGGAACTCCGAATGCACCGGCAGGACGAAATACTCCTCCCCGCCGATCTCATCCCGCAGCCCGAAAAAGAGCATCTCCGGCGGGAGATGGGAAACAGTAGTAAGGGAATGGGGATCGTGGAAACCGAAGTGCCGGCGGCAGTAATCGAACGGACCGCCCGGGTAATTAAAATGAGGCTCGTAAAAGGTCTCGGCATCCAGATAGAAAACAGGTGCAGCTCCCAACATCCGGGCCGCCACCGCCAGGTGATAAAGGGTCCATTCCCCGGCTTCCCTTTCCACCACATGGATGCCTTCCCACTCCTGAGGACCAACCCCCAGGAGCATGGTGGTGAGGTTGGCATATTCCCGCACCTGGAACAGAATATCATCAGGTCGGGCGGATAACTGGCTGAAGGCCTCATCGGCCAGGCCCCCGATTAAGCTGCAGCCGTCTTTTTGGAGCAGGACCCTTAACCTCTGCAGATAAGCGGGTTTCTCCTGCGCCAGCCAGAGCAGGAGCGGACCCGAAAAATGCAGGTTTATACAAAACCCCGGTTCTCCCGCGGCGGTCTCCAGGAATTCAAGCCAGGGAACATAGGAGTTTCGATATACCTCCTCCCGGGTATGATACAGCTGAAAATGGGGTTGATGAAAATGGGGACAGAAGGCGATGTTGGCTTTCAAAAGGATACCCCCTCAACAACGTAATGGCCCCAAACCGCAAGGGCGGGAATACCGGTAAACCCGGGGCGGCTAGAAGATGTCATCCTCCTCTTCGACCTGCTGCAGCCATTCACAGTTTTCCGGACTGAACTGGTTCATCCGCACCATCTCGACCAACCGCACCAGCTTGCCGTAGTGTTCCAGGAACCTCTTTACCGCATAGTCGCGGGTATGGTTATTGCTTACCATAAAAAACCAGTCACTGCTCTCCATCAGCATCATTTCCTTAACCGCCTGGGTTCGAGCCCGAACAATGAGCTCACTCCCGGTTATATGGTTTATGCTCCTCAGTTCCTGTCGTGCCTTCTCGATGGTATCCCACATCCATGAGGTCTCCTGGTTGAACCATCCGAAGTGCTTGCCGCCGGTACCCCATGAGGACTCCAATACCCGGGCTTCCGGAAGGTCTTTCATCTCTTCCAGTACCTCACCCGGCAGGACCATCCTCCAGTTTTCCCGGACCGCCATCAGCCGCATCAATTCCCCCAACCAGTCAACCCCTTCCCACCACCAGTGGCCGAAAAGTTCAGTATCATAACACGCTACTATCAGGGGTTCGGAGAAGCCCAATCTACTGGCTTCTCCGGCTACAGCCGCCACCGTCTCCATAAAATGACGGGCATGCTCCCTGACCTTTTCCTGGGCCTGTTCGCGGTCATAAACCAGCTTTGCATTCAACTCCGACTCCCGGTTGGTGACCCTCCAGTATTTAAGTCCGGAACCCGGCTGCTGCTTATGAAACTCGCGGTAGCTGGAATCCCCGGGATACCCGTAATCCTTCGACCATACCTGCAGACTGACCATAGTATTGCGTCCAAAGACTATGAGGGAGCGATCTTTGATGCGATAGGGACTGTAGGTAGACAGGCCGGTTTTTTGGAATTCCGCAGTTTCCACCTCCAAGGTCTGGTGGGATCCGGAAAAGGTTTCAATCGGCCTTCCGCCCTCAACGGCATGGGCGTCAACAAAAAAATACCTGATATCATAAAGTTCCAGGATATCCTCCAGCCCCTGGTAATAACCACATTCCGGCAGCCAAAAGCCCCGGGGTTCAAACCCCAGGTGTTTAAGAAAGCATTCTTTCCCCACCGCTATCTGACGTTCCAGACTTTCACGGTCATGGATAAGGGGCAGGTAGGCATGGGTGGCGGAGGTGGCAAGGATCTCCAGAGGAACTTTCCTGCTCAGGTCCTTAATTGCACCGATCAGATCTCCAGCCAAATCCACGGTAAAACAGTGGCGAATATCCTGGTAGAAACGCCGGTAATCCATGGCAACCTGGGCCAGGTCTTTCTGCCCGTGAGCCAGAAAGGAACGCTCGTCGGAGGCGGCCTGCCTTTCACACGCTCGCAGGTACTCAGCAAATTCGGCACG
>LFRU01000060.1:7995-22592 GCA_001512495.1 Syntrophothermus sp. DTU052
AGCCAGACTTCACCGAATGGCCACCGTCCCTGGTGCTTGACATAGGGTAGGTGGCTGTGCAGTACCAACATAAACCTCGGGTTCATTTGGCTTAGCCCCCAACCTGCAGTTTACCTCCCAGGAACCGCATTTGATTTATCATGCTCACATACTTTCTGGTGATCTCGTTGGCTTTTTCCAGGGAAGACGCCTCGGTGTAAACGGTAAAGATGGGCTCTTCGTCATCAGGAACCACCAGGCTCCAGCCCTCATCATGCCAGATCTTGATGCCCTGTGACAATTCCAGTTTTTCATCCTTTAACCGTTCCAGCAGCATTCTCATCACCCCGGCCTTCTCATCAGCCGGACAGTGTACTTCCTGTTTATCCAGGTAGACATCGGGCATTGCGGCTACCAATTCGGATAGGCTGAGGTTTTCCCGGCCCATAAGTTCCAATATTTTAACCAGGGAGGTTATCGCATCGCACATGATCTGGAACTCAGGCATCTCATCACCTTCAAAAAGGACCTTGGTTTCCGTTACCCCCGTCATAATCATCCCGGTGTTTACTGCCTGGGATTTTAGCACCAGGCCGTCGTACTCGTGAGCCAGCTCCTCGATAACCCGGGGAGCAGCTACCGGTATCGGTACCGCCTGCCGGCGGGTAAACCTGAGCAGCAGAAAACATACCAGAATAACCATCTGTTCCTCGGTGATAACCTGGCCCTTTTCATCAATAAGTACCAGCCGGTCGGCATTCTGATCAATCAAGACTCCGATATCGGCTCCGTTGCTGATCACGGTTTCCTTGAGCACTTCAATACCGGTGGCAATATCCTCCAGGGTCTTGACGCCCCGTCCCTCCTCCAGACCTTCGGGGGTAATTATGCCGCAGCCGATCCGGCTCAGGAGTACCGGTAGAAAGGAGGTAAAGTTACGCGCATCATAGTACAGGGCTACTTTGAACTGAGCCTCACGGATCAGCGTAAAATCAGCGGTCTGCATAACACCCTCGATATACTGGGCAATAACATTGGAGAAGAATACTGCTTCGCCGACTCCCTCGGCATCCGTACGGGCAAAGGCCTCTCGAGTAAAGATGTTTTCCAGCTTGCGCCGGGTGTTGGTGTGAATATTCATGCCCCATCGGTCAAAGAACTCCACCAAGAGGGCGGTATCATCATCAGGGGACTGGCGGATTTGAACCCCTCCGTCCGCCTGTAACAGCCGGGTTATATAACGGACAATTCCCGAGGTGGTATTCCCTAGGTCATAGACATTGACGCCGGTAGAAAGGATACCTGCAGAAAAGGACCTCTTGAACATCTTGGAGGCGTTCAGGCTGTCGCAACCTACGGCTACACACCTGCCGTCACCAATCAGGGTGCCGTAGGCCGCGCCCAGCTTGGCCAAAAACTCGGGGGTTATCTCCAGATTGATCAGGCCGGAAACCCCGCGGGCTCCAAAAAGGAACTTGGACAACCGGGTTCCCCAGATTATGTTGGAGTTAACAGTCGAACCGGCTTCAATGTTCTTTTCCGGCCAGATACGCACATCCATGCGCACGGTGCTGTCCGCACCCAGCACACAATCATCCCCCAGCACCGCCCCCTCCAATACGGTATTGTTTCCTTTCAAAACCGTGTTGCTGCAGACAATGGACCCGCGCAACTGGGTCCGTTTACCGACAAATACCTTATTCCAGAGGATGCTCCTCTTAACCGACACACCCTCATTTAGAGTCGTGCCTTTCCCGATAACTGAATAAGCCTCTACCGCGGCCCCGCTCTTGATACGACTTCCGGCGCCGATATAGCAGGGAGGCTCGATCTTGACCCCGGCAGCGATGCTGACTCCTTCCCCCATGTAAAGTCCGTCGCTTACCTGCGGGGCATCTATATTTACTTTTACCTCCCCTTTCAGGATGTCATAGTTGGCCTGCCGGTACTGCTGGATATTCCCGATATCACACCAGTATTCGGGACACAGGGTTGCATAAAGGGGTTTCTCCTTGGCCAGGAGCAGCGGAAAGAGGTCCCGGGAAAAATCAAATACCTGTTTATCCTCAAACATATCGAAAATCTCAGGTTCCAGCACATATATCCCGGTATTGGCCAGGTCGCTGAAAGCCTCTGCCCAGCTGGGCTTCTCCAAAAACCTGGTCACCCGGCCGTCATCGTCAGTCATCACAATCCCATACTCCACCGGGTTGTCAACCCTCGTCAAGGCCAGGGTAGCCACCGCCTTCTTCTGCCGGTGAAAGTCGACTACCCGCCCCAGATCTATATCGGTTAGGGTGTCACCGCTGATGACCAGAAAGGTTTCATCCAGATAGCGGCGGGCATTGCGCACACTGCCGGCGGTACCCAGCGGAAACTCTTCCACGAAATAACGCATATTGACTCCAAACTGGGAACCGTCTCCGAAGTGCTGCTGGATGGCACCGGGCAGATAAAAGAGGGTTACGATTATATCTTCAAATCCATGAGACTTTAACAGTTCAACAATATACTCCATAATCGGACGGTCCATTACTGGAACCATCGGTTTGGGCTGCTTACAGGTTAGTGGTCGGAGCCGGGTACTTTCGCCCCCGGCCATTATTACAGCCTTCATTATCCCACCCCGTCTTTCCTCGCTCTGCTGATTACCGCATGATAAACCTGAGAGGTTTTGGCTCCTATCTTATCCCAGTTGTATTTTTCCGTAATAACCTTCAGGGCCTGAAAACGCAGGCGATTGGCCAGGCGCGGATCTGACAGAATGCGAATCAAAGCCGACGCCAAGTTATCCTCGTCGAGAGGATTTACTTTAAGTCCGGTCTCTCCATGAATGACTATCTCCCCCAGTCCCCCCACATCGCTCACTACCACCGGAGTCCCGGAAGCCATGGCTTCAAGGGCTACGATGCCGAACGGCTCATAAAGGCTGGGAAAGACAGCCACATTGGCGCGGTGATAAATCCGGTCACGCAGGTCATCGCTGACATAGCCCGAAAACCACACCCTGTCACCCAGACCCAATTCCGCAACCAGTCTCTGCAGTTCGGGTCCCTGCGGCCCCCGACCGGCCACTACCAGCTTGGCGGACGGTATCGCCTGCAGTACCAGGCGGAAGGCCTTGATGAGGATAGATACCCCCTTTTCCGGGACCAGCCTTCCTACGTAAAAAACCACCGGTTCTCCCTTATCTATCCCCTCAAATTCCTGATCCGAAGGCAGGTCTGTGACCCGGTAACGGTTCATGCTGGCACCGTTGGGTATAACCGCGATCTTTGACGGGCTGGGATGGAAAAGGTTCTGTATCTCATCACGCATGTAATTACTGCAGCAGACAATACATTCTGAATCAAGGATCAGGTTCCTTTCAATATCGTGGATCTCTTTCTGCATGGGATTGTGCAATCCCAGGTTACGACCATACTCGGTAGCGTGAATGGTGGATACCAGCGGCACGTCAAGCACCCGGCTGAGTGAGCGTCCCGCATAACCCACCAGCCAGTCATGAGCATGAACTAGGTGAAACCCCTTTTCCTGATAATCGAGCCGGATTCCCTCCCGGATAAGCTCGGTATTAAAGCTGAATATCCAGGATTTGAACCTTTTGGACCCGGTCAGAGGAGTCCCCACCCGGAACACCTTAACTCCCTGGAATTCCTCATAGCTGACACAGCCATCAACCAGGGGTGTTAATACATAGGTTTCAACCCCATAATTCCCCAACCGTCGTGAGAGCTCATAGACGTGTCTGCCAAGCCCGCCGATGATCTGCGGAGGAAATTCCCAACTCAGCATTAAGACCCGCAAATAATGTTCCCCCTTTGATTTCCTATTAAGTTCCACAATTCCATTCCCTTCTCCTCCTGTACAATTCGAATTCTTTTCTGTAGAATTAGACCATCAGGTTTGTAGGAGGCTTAATTATATGAGCAGAGTCGATAACGCCGTTGCTTATTCCCCGAAGAAAGCCGGTCGGCAGCCGCAGTCCATGATCAGGGACCTGTCTCTAGCCGCTTCCGGTTATCGTAAGATTGAATGGGCCAGGCGGCATATGCCCGTACTAAACCTTCTGCAACAGGAATTTGAGGCTCACCGGCCCTTGGAGGGGCTGAAGATCGCGCTCTGTCTCCATCTGGAAGCCAAGACCGCTCACCTGGCTCAGACCCTTATGCGAGCCGGGGGACAGGTATTTGCCTGTGCCAGCAATCCCCTGTCCACCCAGGATGATGTGGTCGCGGCCCTGGTCGACAGCGGTATCACCGTTTTCGCCTGGCATGGCGCCACCCCTGAAGAATACGATACTCACCTGACAGCGACTCTTGATTGTCAGCCGGATGTCGTAATTGATGACGGCCAGGACCTGATGGCTATGCTGCACAAGAGCCGTAGAGAGCAGGCCCGGAACGTTATTGGCGGCTGCGAGGAGACAACTACCGGTATTCACAGGCTGCGTTCCCTGGAGCGGGAGGGTCTCCTGCTTTTCCCGGTGATCGCTGTTAATGACGCATATATGAAGTACCTTTTTGATAATCGCTACGGGACCGGGCAGTCGGTGTGGGATGCCATCATGCGGACTACCAACCTGGTAGTAGCCGGTAAGACAGTAGTAGTGGTCGGCTACGGATGGTGCGGTAAGGGCGTTTCTATGCGTGCCAAGGGCTTGGGCGCTCAGGTGATTGTCACTGAAATCGACCCCATCAAGGCCAATGAAGCGCTGATGGACGGTTTTTCGGTTATGCCCATGAGCGAGGCGGCCCCCTTGGGCGATGTTTTTATCACCGTAACCGGTAACATAGACGTTATCCGTGCCGCTCATATGGAGCGTATGAAGGATGGGGCTATACTCTGCAATGCCGGACACTTTGACGTGGAGGTCTCAAAACCGGATCTCAACCGGATTTCAGTTTCTAGAAAGCTTATCCGCAACAATATTGAAGAGTTTACTCTGAACGACGGGCGCCGTATATATCTGCTGGGTGAAGGCCGTCTGGTAAACCTGGCAGCCGGTGATGGTCACCCGGCAGAGGTTATGGACCTAAGTTTCTCGCTCCAGGCCCTGTCATTAATATACCTGTGCCAGAACCGCCAGGCACTGGAACCCCGGGTGTACAACGTACCGACTGAGATTGATCATAAAGTCGCCCGGCTGCGACTGCAGACTCTTGGAGTGTCCATCGATGAATTGACTCCCGACCAGGAGACATACCTGGCAAGTTGGGAAGTCTAAGCCAACAACAGTCTGAGAGAGGCGGTTATGGTTATCCGCCCCTCTCGACTTCCTCTCCTCTTCACCGCTGATGGTCTTCTTCTATTTTCATCCCTCTGCCTAAAAATAGCTGAAGTATAGACCAACCACCCCCGGCTTTTCCACCTGCGACCAGCCGCTCCCGCCCAGCTAAGAAATTACGGGCATTTACAAACATTAACATCATACAACCCTTCGGATTTTGGAATCCTACTCCAAAGGGAGGGTCAAGAATAAATCATTGGCCAAGGGAGGTAGGGAATTTGAAAATACGCAGGTTATGGTTGGTGCTGTTTTCATTCGGTTTGATTTTCGGAGTTGCATACGTGATGACCGCCTGGGGTCCCGGATCACCCCAATCAAATAGGTACCATTATCCGGCTGATGCCGATGAAGCCAAACCGGGCAAGTACTATACCCTGGTGGACTCTACCGGCCGTATTATCCTTCAGACCGGTCTGCCGGTAGGGATAGGCGATGAATTTATAACTGAGAACAACACCCGTTACCGGGTTTCCTCTATGAATGGATGGAACGGAACCATGGTTCGGGTTTTCCGCCAGCCGGCCGGCCAGAAAGGTCTCTCCGCTCTAATCCGGCGGGCCGAGCCTGTTCAGGCCGAGTTTGATGACCAACCCCGGGTGGGCATTTACTGCACCCACTCCGACGAATCCTACAAACCAACTCAGGTTTCGGAATCCGAAAGGGGAAGTGGAGCCATCTATCGGGTGGGCTATTCTCTGGCCTCCAGCCTGGTGGAAGACGGCATCATCGTTGACCAGAGTTTCGCTACCCATGACCCCCATGATATAAACGCCTACGCCCGTTCCCGGCGCACCATGATGCAGCTGTTGAAAAAGGGGCCCACTGCAGTCTTTGATATCCACCGGGACTCGGCTCCCGCTCGAGCCTACCTCACCTACATCACCGGAGTTGAGTCGGCCAAGGTCATGATCGTAGTAGGGCGGCAGAATCCCAACCTGAACGCCAACCTGGCCTTTGCCGAACAGATCAAAGAAAGGGCCGATGAATTATATCCGGGTCTCATCCGCGGGATCTTTATCGGTCGGGGCAGCTATAATCAGGACCTGTTTCCCCGGGCTCTGCTGTTCGAGATCGGCACGTCGCAACTGCCCGAGCAGTACGCCCAAAACGCCGCCCATTGTCTGGGCGACGTCATCGGCACCTTACTGTGAAGCCTTTACCCTTTAATTACCTGCACATGCACGCTTCGAGTGCGGGGGCCATCGAACTCACAAAAATAGATTCCCTGCCACGTTCCCAGGACCAGATTGCCTTCGCTGATGATCAGGGTCTCCGAAGCCCCCAGCAAACTCGCTTTGATATGGGCATCGGAATTGCCTTCGGCATGGCGGTACTTGGGCAGGTTGGCCGGTGCAAGGTCGGACAAACCCGTCAGCAGATCATGCACAACACTGGGATCGGCGTTCTCATTGATGGTAACGGCCGCGGTGGTATGGGGTACAAAAACGGTGACCAATCCGTTTCTTACCCCGCTGCCGCTTACAATTCGCTTTACCTCCTGCGTGATGTCGATAAGCTCGTTTCGGCTTCGCGTTCGGACCACAAAGCTATCCAAATCCCTTCCTCCTTCGACCAATCCTCACAATCGCTATGCAGTACGGTGAATACCCTGAAGGCTCGATCCGATGAACACTGTACAGCATACAGCTGCCGTGTCAGGCTTGATGTTTTCTCTCCTCGACTGCTGCCACTGCTTGACTTATATCATAAACCAGGTCCACAAGATGGGTGCAGCCTGCCGAAAACCCCAGATCCCGAGCGATATCTTTCTTTGTCAGTCCCGCAATCTTCTTTCCTGCCATCTTTTTCAGCAGTTCAGAACTCTCAAAGCAAATCTTATCCGGCACCCGCAGATAATTACCTGAACATCTCCCAACGGTACCATCTGAATCCACCGTGATATTGACGGTCAGCTCATGGAACGAATCCAGGAAGTTCGCATTAATCAAAAGGCCGTTATCAGAATCGAGAATGTTGGTGGACTTGACCCGGTTATACAGTGAATGGTCGCGAACGTCTCCGCCTATGTATTCCATCCACGATTGAGCAATGCGATCAAGGTTGGAAAAATAGTGGCAGCTGTCCTTAAGGGCATCGTTCCAATAATCATCGTACTCTTCTGCCGAAGCAAAACCTCTCTCCCGGTAGACAAAGGTTTCGGCCTGCATAAGTCCTCTAACGCACTCGGCCAGGAGTTCCCGGGCCAACCCTCCCCCCTGTTCACCCACCTGCTGCTGCAGCACCGGTCCGATATGCACGAACGCCTCCACTCCATGAAGCTCCGGCACCTCACCGCCACCATTCAGAGCCCGGCCCGGTGACCGGTAGACATACCAGCGTGCTTCTTTAACGTGAAAGCTGGAAACCTCAACCCGCAGCATACCTGCAGCTTCGGTATCCGTACTCAAGTACACACATTGCGACCACAGTTCATCATCCCGGCGAAAAACCGTGGTAGAATAGGTTGCATGGTAGATACAATGCAAGACTTAACACCTCCAAGAGATACTGTCACACAACCTCACCCTGTCCTTAATCTTTCGTTCTTTCCCTGCAATTACCCTTTAATCGTCTATTAGATTTCCATCCGGTGACACAAAAACCGTAGAATAAGGCATTCGGAGACGGATGCAGGTAATCTTTTTGTTAAAGCGGTGAAGACCGCTGCCTGTTCGACTTTGTTCACCCGGGTCTACCGCAAATCATAAGCTGTTGCCGCCTGGTAGACGTACGCCGCATGAGATACAATAATGTTGGTCACAGGTTTCTTTGGTAAAGAAAGGCTGGTTCCGGCATCGGGGACGGTCCGACTTCAGCGGGATGCATACTCCCTTTCCTCCCCCCTGGTGGGCAGGGATTTTCTCCCGGAGCAGAAAAGATAATTCAAATATGATGGGAAAACTCATCTGGTAAAGGATCGTGAACATTGCAGGACATTCTACTACTTTTACATTCCAGGCTGCCCTCCGGCTGTGTTGATAAGATGTACCTGGTCGGGGGGTTTATCAGGGATACCATATTGGGGTATGAGCCGTCCGATCTGGACCTGGTGGTGGAAGGAGGTGCCGGGGAGGCAGCGTTACAGATTGCCTCGCTCCTGTCCGGCCGTATGTTTGAACCGGATCCGTCTCGGGCCATCTACCGGGTGGTGGCAGACATTGCCCGGATCGACCTGGAGGAAGCCGGGCGGGACGGGCTGCGGGGTAATCTGCAAAGGCGGGATTTCACCATCGACGCCCTGGCGCTGCCCTTGGCTGACTGCTTGAAACCGGACTGGCAGAGATATATCCTGGATCCCTGTAAGGGGCTGGATGACCTGCGCCAAAAAACCGTGAGAGCTGTTTCGCCTACGGTGATGCAGGATGATCCGCTGCGGTGCCTCCGGGCCTTTCGATTGGCAGGGAAGCTGGACCTTACTATCGACTCCGGAACCCTCAACCTCATCAGAGAAGCCGGCCAATTGATGGTCACGGTTGCACCTGAGAGGATCTGGGAGGAACTGGCGGGGATCCTCTCCCAGGACAGAGCCGCCGGCCTCCTCCGCCTGATGGATTCAGAAACCGGCCTTCTGGAAGCCATAATTCCTGAAATAATCCCCTTGAAGGGACTGCAGCAGGGCGGGTTCCACCATGAAGACACCTGGAACCACTCGCTCAACGTTTTGGAAAGCCTGGAGTCAATCGTTAACACCCCGGGCATAGCTCCTCAGATTTCAGATTACCTGCAGGCCGGAACCGGCGGTAATCGCACACGTTTAATTATACTGAAGCTGGCGGCGATCCTGCATGACATCGGCAAACCCTGCTGTCAGAAACCGAAAGAGGGCGGCGGGTATTCGTTTCATGGTCATGATCGGGTGGGGAAACAGATCGCAGTTGGTATCAGCCGGAGACTGAGGGTTAGCAGTAAAGAAGCTGAACTGCTGAGGCTGCTGGTCAGAGAACATATGTCACCGCTTGCCCTCTATACCATTTCCTCATCCCCATCGTCCCGGGCCTTGCGCCGTCTCTTTTTGCGCTCGGGACAGGATACTATCGGCTTGTTATTACTGGCCTTGGCCGACTATATGGCTACCCGCAGGGGTAACCCTGAGGCTATCAACGCTTACCGGGAATTCATCTGCAGGATTTTGACGGCCTTTTTGACCAGGGGTGAGGAGTATATCAAAAAAACTGCGCTGTTAAACGGGCATGAGATCCAGGAACTTCTGGGCCTTAAACCTTCTCCTCTGGTGGGAGAGGCGCTACAGGCCCTGGCCGACGCCAAATTCGACGGACTGATCACCACCCGGGAAGATGCGGTGGCATTTCTCCGCCGCTGGGCGGCCCACTCAGCTGGGCCCTATCGAGAAGAATAGCGTTATGCGGCGCTCGTCGGTCCCATTACTCGGTATTATCATCCCCAGCCGCCGGAAAGGGTTAAAATAATAGTATATCACCAATATTTTAACCGGAAGGATGCGAGGCTGATGACCTTACAGATATGCCCACAGGTATACCAGGTGGGTGGTGATGGTTTATCCCACCCTCACGACTGCTGTGTCTACCTGGTGGAAGCGAACGATAATCTGGCCCTCATCGATGCCGGGGCCGGAAGGGGTACTACACGCATACTGGAGAATATTGCACGCTGCGGCTTTTCTCCTGCCAGTGTTAGCTATATCCTTATCACCCACGGACACATAGATCATATCGGGGGATTGCAGGAATTGCAGGCGCAGACCGGAGCCGAGGTGGTGGCCCATGAACTGGAACTGGATGCGGTTGAGAAGGGCAATCCCCGTCTAACCGCCGCCTCCTGGTATGGAGTGAAATACCGGCCGGTCAAGGTGGATCGGGTCATAAGGCGGGACGGTGAAACCCTTACCACGGGCAACACGGAGTTCGTTTTTCTGCACACCCCGGGGCACACCCCCGGCAGTCTTTCCATTCTGTGCCGCTGTAGCGGCCTCAAGGTGCTCTTCGGCCAGGACATCCATGGGCCTTTTAACAAGGAATGGGGATCGGATATCAAAGAATGGGGCCGTTCTATGCAGCGCCTCTTGGAGCTGGAGGCAGATATACTGTGTGAAGGCCATTTTGGCATCTACCAGCCGGCGACGGCCGTTCGCGACTATATAGAGTCCTATCTGCGGCAGTACAAGAGGTGAACTGGGGAGGCATTCTTTTGTCGGGATCCCCCGGCTGTTATTACCCAACAAGGATGGTCTCCACCTCTGCTGCCGGCATAGGTTTGAAGAAGTAGAACCCCTGTACTTCATCACACATCTGGCTGCCAAAAAACTGAAACTGGGTTTCAGTTTCGACCCCCTCGGCGGTCACATTAAGCCTCAGGTTTTTGGCCAGTTGAACGACCGTTCTGGCTATGGCTTCATCTTTATCGCTTTCCGTGATGCTCTGCACAAACCGCATGTCAATTTTTATGCGGTCTACCGGTAATTCCTTTAACCGGCTCAGAGACGAATACTCGGTCCCGAAATCATCTATGGCAATGCTCACGCCCAGTTTTTTTAATTCATGCAGGACAGGGATAATATAGTCCGGGTCATAGCTGGTAGCACTTTCAGTTATCTCCAGTTCAAGGTACCTGGGCTCCAGTCCGGTTTCCTCAAGTACCCTGGCCACAGTATCAATCAGTTCCGGATCCCGGAACTGCTCAACCGACAGATTCACCGCGATCCGCAGAGGCGGCAATCCCTTGTCCCGCCACTCCTTGTTCTGGCGGCATGCTGTCCGCAGTACCCACTGGCCAATGGGTTTTATAAGACCGGTCTGTTCCGCCAGGGGAATAAAGGTTTTGGGAGGAATCATGCCAAATTCTGGATGATTCCACCGAATCAAGGCCTCGATACCGATGATTTCTTTGGTGATTACGCTTATCTGTGGCTGGTAGTACAGCACCAGCTCATTCCTTTCCAGGGCCCGGTAAAGGCCGTTGATCAGCTTCATTCTCTTCAGCATTTCTTCTTTCATCCCCGGTGAACACAAGGTGTACTGATTCCTTCCCTTATTCTTGGCAGCATACATGGCCAGGTCGGCATTCTTAATCAATAGCTCTGCTTCTTCGCCATCGACCGGATATACAGCAATCCCGGCACTGGCACTAATAAAGAATTCCTGACCTTTAATGTTGAAAGGCCGGGTGAAAGTCTTCATGATGTTATCGGCAATTGTTTTAATATCTTCAACCCGGGTTATCTGGTTCAGACTGATTACAAACTCGTCACCGCCAAAACGCGCCACCATATCATATTTACGCAGGGATTGAGACAGCCTGTCCGCTACTTTTTTCAGCATCTCATCACCACCATCGTGGCCAATATTATCGTTGACCGCCTTGAACGAATCGAGATCGAGGAAAACCACCCCGATAAGCTTCTCCGATCGCTTGGCTAAATGTATCGACTGTTCCAACCGGTTTATAAACAGTGTCCGGTTGGGGATTCCGGTTGTGCCATCATAATAAGCCAGGTAATTGATTTCTTTTTGGGCCTCAACCCTCGCCACCGCCTCCGTTAACAGGTTGGCCAGAATTCGCAGCAGTTCATTATGATCTTCCCGCCAGGCATTCACCGAATGCATGGAGACAAAGAGCAGTACTCCCAGTGTTCTTTCCTGTTTAGTCACCGCCGTGGCAAATAGAGACATAATATTATGCCGCTCGAGCACAGCTTTCTCCTCGGCTGCTTCCGGGGGCAGTGTTTCACGATCTGATATATAAACCACTTCGTTTTTCTGCATCTGGTTCCTCCACCACCGAAAATCACCAGCAACCAGGGCTAAAGCCAAATCATCCGCGGGTTCAACTCCCTCGCTGTGCCAAGCATACGTCCTGAGCTTCGGCACTAGTTGGGTAAAATAAGAGTGTTCCACCGTAAAACCCTCGCCGCACTTCTGCAGCATATTGGTGATTTTCTCACCCAGGTTGGATTCGGTGGCTGAAATAAAGGCGGCAGAAATCTGGGAAACCATCTTTTGGAGCCTGATTCGATCTCTTATCTCATCAACCCGCCGAATCAACAGGCGATTGACATAATAAGCCAGCCCAAATGCCAACAAGAGGATACCGATTCTGCCCAGGTGGTCCGCACCATCAACCTGTACAAAACCTGTTGGTGCTTTCATCCACACCAATACCAGTGTAATCAGACCAACGATACCCGACAGGATGATTATGCGCGGTTTGTCAAAAAGGATGCTGACGATCAATACGACAAGAGTAATCGCCCATACGGTTATACTTACAAATTCGACAAACCTGAGGGTAACAAATAGAAGGGGTAATGACACACAAAGAACAAAAGCGATTTCCTTAAGATTGACACTGATTGGAGCCCTTTGAATAACCTGCAGGACAATGGCTATTACAACGAAGATAAGGCTGAGAGCAAGGGTGGAAGCGAAGGGTTCCTGACTGAAGTAGTGTAGGGCGCCGAAATGGAGGATTCCTCCATATACAAAGATCACGGACAGGATTTGATACAACTGGGCCAGACTGTCTGCGCTCAATATCTTGTCAACTTCACTCGTCCTGCTCACAGTAGAAGCCATAAGCCGGTACCGTTTTATGAAATAGAAAATGACCATTAAGGGAATCAGACCGAGAACAGGTGCCAATTGAGGATGATTAAGTGAAATGTATGAATTGGCTATTAAATCGGTAATTGTCCCCAAAATGAAGGTCAATGCGAATGAGGCTATCAACAGGTAGGCCTGCTTCTTATCATCAGGATGACGCGAGGTTCTGCCCCACTGCCAGAGCAGAACCAATCCAATAACTACAAAACTGATGTAATATGTGGCGAAATACCAGTCCCACCAGTTGTTTGCCGATATGTTAACCCAGCCAACCGGGGATTTGATCAGGTTATACTGCTGCTGTGCCAGTTCGGGAATAAGCCCAAAGACAAAAGCAGTCAACACTCCCGGCAAATACAGCGGTAAGTAAATCCATCGTTTCTTCAGCAGTTCGCTCTTGCCGGTGAGAAGTAACAGATAATGAAGCATTACACCGTATACAGGTCCCCATCCCAGGGCAGCCACCCGGCGCCAGAACAGTGCTACTTCATAATTGGGCGCGGAGGTGGCAACGGATAAACCAAACGCCCATACGCACATTAGAAGGCAGAGCACAAAAAAGACAACCTTCAAATCCCTTTTCGCACCGAGATTTAGGGTGTACATTCCCCAAAAAGCATAGATACAAAAAGCAATGAAAAATATTACAGAAATGAAATCGGGCCAGGACATTCTTAATCTTACTCCTACTACCTATCGCTAAACGCCATCAAACAACCCTGTTCATGAAACCGTGGAATGCAAAAATATCTGCAGGATACGGGTTAGAAAAGTGCTGCTTCCACATCATTCCCTATGGTGCCAAAAGCCGCTTGACAATCCTGCCCCAACTGCAAATGATGGATGTTATTCCCGGTTCTGCAATCCGGACGGTTGGACTCATGAAAAGCCTCGAAATAACCAAATCCTCGTACGTAAAGATCTCTAAGAAAATCCCAAATTCAGCTGTCAATATAAAACAGTTCTTTCTGGGTTGGAAAAATCCTGCCATTAATCCAAGGTTATACATATTTTGAGTACATCTTCTGCTGATCATCTTTTTACCTAATATGGTAGTATCTACCTCCAGTAAACCAATTAATAGGTGCTTCAAAATCTAAAAAAGCCGCATCGCCACGGCCTGATGGACTGCTGGGAAGAAACCGAAAAATGATACATTGTCATGATTTGGTATAATGAAGGCAATGCCCTGCGTTACGCGGGATGTCACCTCATTTCATAATATTCCTTTCAAGAAAACATTAAGGCGGCGAAATTAACACCGCCCTTTTTCGACAAGGAAAATCCTGCTAGTAATCCTAGGTTTTAGACATCTTTTCGCTTAGGCTGACAGGCATGTAGGTCGAGGAGACAAAAAGAAGTGGTTAACACCCGGGGAGGGATACCCACAGAAAACGAAAAAACCGGCCATTTTTGGCCGGTTACATGATCAGTATTTGCCACCCACCTGCCACCATGCTAGCAGACGAGTGCGGGCTCTACGAATTCAGGTGGAGCGTTTCTGCCCCTATAACCACAAAAAACGCCTCTATTAAGGCGTTTTCAAATTCTTTATGTGGTGCGCCCGGCAGGAATCGAACCTGCGCGCCTGGCTCCGGAGGCCAGCGCTCTATCCTCTGAGCTACGGGCGCTTACCTGAACATTATATCACCAGGTGCAGCGATGGTCAAAGTAGATGTGAGGCGCCGGCGTAGAACGACCAGAGTTTCGTTCACAGCATTTTGTTCGGTTAAAAAGAGCATTGAAAAGGG
>LFRU01000113.1 GCA_001512495.1 Syntrophothermus sp. DTU052
CCCCCGCTCCGCAACTTCAAGCTGCCCAGGAGATTTCGGAGTTCAAGGAAAAGAAATCATGCCATACTGGTAAAGCTGATTGATTTCTTAAAGACCAGACCCCGGATCAAGCTTAAGCTCTGCAAGAACTGCAATATGTGTGTCGAGAGTTGCCCGGTGCAGGCCATAGACCGGGAGAGCAAGAGAATTGATTACAACTCCTGTATCGAGTGCATGTGCTGTCACGAACTCTGCCTGCACAATGCGGTCGAATTAAAGAGGGACAACCTGATAGCTGAGGTTTTTACCCGTCTTTACCGCGGGACCTACAGTAAGGGCGCTTTTTTCACTGCATCGAACACCGGGTTACAATAGTTGCGGCCTCCCGTCCTTATGACCTCCCTTAAATTATCCAAGATGGGCTATTGACCTTAACGTTACGTGAAGGTATATAGTTGTTGGTGGGAGTGACGGCGATGGAATACACCATACAGAAACTGGCCAGTATGGCAGGCATCAGCAGCAGAACGCTACGGTATTACGACGAAATCGGGCTTCTCAAACCGATTAGGATCAGTTCCTCCGGTTACCGGATCTATGGTCCGGCCGAGGTCGATCGGCTGCAGCAGATCCTGTTCTATCGAACCCTGGGAGTGCGTCTGGAAAGTATCAAGGACATACTGGATGCACCGTCCTTTGATGCACTAACGGCCCTGAAAGAACATCGCCGAAAACTCCTTGAAAAAAGGCAGCAGTTGGACCTGTTGATAGCCAATGTTGAAAAAACCATTGCTGTGACCGAAGGGAGGAACAGTATGAGCGATACTGAAAAATTCAGGGGATTCAAGCAAAAGCTGATTGAAGAAAACGAACAGAAATACGGGGAGGAAATCAGGGCCAAGTACGGCGATGAAGCTGTAAATAAGTCCAACGAGAGATTCATGAGCATGACTGAGGAGCAATACCGGGAATACGAAAACCTGGAGGCCGGCATTATTGAAACGCTTAAGGAAGCCTTTGCCACCGGTGATCCGGGTGGAGAACTGGCGCAGAAAGCGGCCGATTTGCACCGCCAGTGGTTGAGCTTTACGTGGAACAACTACAGCAAGGAGGCTCATGCCGGACTGGCCCGGATGTATGTGGATGACGAGCGATTTACCGCATACTATGACCAGCACCAACCGGGTCTGGCCGCATTCCTGCGGGATGCGATCCTGCTCTACACGGGCACGAAGAAATAAGGGTGTCACGGGGACGGTTCTGTTGACACCTTTTGGGGGGGTGTCAGGGGGACGGTTCTCGTGACACCCCGCCGGTTTCTGTGGTTATAGCCTGCTTGAATGGCCGGGTAACCTGTGTTAATATTAATGCGGTAATAATAGATACTGGAGGTTGGAAATGCACAAGCGCACTCTGGCATAGTTTAATACCTGCAGGACAAGAGAAGAAGCCACATTTGTGCTTTCTGCTGTTCTGCCGTGGCCAGACGCTTGTTGCTCTTTATCCAAATATTAAACTGCCATCCCAGGCCGCTTTAGGTTGATAATGAATGCTGTGCATGGCTGTAAGTGACAGGTGTCGCTTGCAGCCTTCATTTTTTTTGGAGGTGAATCTATGCTGCTTGGCTGTCGCAATATCAAAAAATACTATGGGGATCGAAAAGTATTAAATGGAGTAAACCTGGATGTACACCATAGAGACCGTATCGGTTTAATCGGGCGGAATGGAACCGGTAAGACTACCCTGGCTGACATCCTGACCGGAAACCTGGATTATGATGAGGGCACCATCATAACTCCCCGAGAAAAGATGAATTTAGGTTACCTGCGGCAGGAAGAAAACCACTTTGAGCTGCTAGTAAGCGTGTTAAACAACCGGGACGGGCTTAACGGTGAGTTCCAGCGCCTAGCCAGCCATCTGGGTATAAACCGGTTGGGGAACTGGGAGGAAGAGCGCCTGAAGAACATCAGCGGTGGCGAAAAGACCAAGTTGGCCCTGGCCAGGATCTTTGCAGCCCAACCGGACCTGATTATCCTGGACGAGCCGACTAATCATATGGATCACCACGGAATAGACTTCATGGTATCAGAACTGGCCGCTTATCAGGGAGCGGTTATCATTATTTCTCATGACCGCTACTTCCTGGATCGCACGGTTTCACAAATAGCGGAACTCGAAAACGGGATCATCAAAGTTTACCAGGGCAATTATACATTGTACCGGGAAGCCAAGAAGAAAGAACGGGAAAGCCAGCTTCAGACCTATAACTCTCAGCAGAAAGAACAGCAAAAGATTGAAGATGCCATAGCCCGATTAAGGAGATGGTCAGCCAAGGCACACCGTGAATCCCGCGAGAAAGCAAGGCGTATGATTGGTGGCAAGGAATACTATCGAAAAAAGGCTAAAAAGCAGGACCGGGCCGTAAAATCTCAGATTAAACGCCTGGAGAAGATGCGCCGGACAGGTATGGAGCTTCCGCCGCAGGAAGCGGTGGTGAGTTTTAACCTTAGTTCCTGTGAAAAAGGCGGCCGGCGCCTGTTGGTAGCCGATGCCATTAGCAAAGCCTACGGCAATCTGCAGCTATTTCAAGCCAGCTCTTTCTATATCAATCGCGGTGAAAAGGCGGGGGTTTTCGGACCTAACGGTTGCGGGAAGACCACTCTCCTTAAAGCAATCCTGGGCAAGGAAAGTCTGGACGGAGGAAAGATATTCCTGAGTAAAGCCGCTAAGGTGGCCTATGTAAGCCAGGAAGTGCCGCAGGAAGAAAAACACAGCCTTCGGGACCGGTTAGTAGAGCTGCCCTTAGCTGAACAAAAAGATGCCATTCAATCCTTGATCAACTTGGGGATCCCGTACGATCGTTTCCGCGTCTCTCTGGGTGATCTCAGCCGGGGAGAGAGAAGGAAGATTGAACTGGGAATGGCAGTAATGGGCGATTATGACCTGCTAATCCTTGACGAACCCACCAATCACCTGGACCTTTTCAGCCGGGAGGCTCTGGAGGAGAGCCTCATGCAATTTCCCGGCTCTATTCTCCTTGTTACCCACGATCAGTATTTAATGGAACATGTATGCGACCATTTACTGGTCTTCGAGAACAATAAGATTAGCCGTATCGAGGGTCGTCTGCCAAGCTACCTGGCCCGAAGACGAGCCAAAGTGTCCAATACCGGGGTGGATACCGCGAACGGTAATGTCGACAGGCTGTTGCTTGAAACGAAAATCTCCCGGGTGCTCAGTGAGTTAAGCCTCTTAAAACCAGATGATCCCAGTTATCCCGCCCTTGATCAGGAGTACCAAACGCTTCTGCGTATTAAAAGGGATCTATTGTAAGCATTGTAAGCAAAAAAAGTGTCAGGAGAACCGTCCCCTTGACACTCCCTTGACACTTTACAGGGCAATTAGTTTTTCATAACAGGCTCTGATAACCAGGGCATCATATAATGCATTGTGCTTGTTTTCAACACCGGAAAAACCTGCGAGTTCCTCACGGTTGGTTTTCATGGGTTCAAAGCCTTTCATCTTGAGCAGGGTACAGAGGTCATAGCAGATGAAGGACAGGTTGGGCGGGAACTGAAAAATTCCCCCCAGGAGATCACAAAACAGCACCCAGTCAAAAGGAATAATGTCCGCCCACATCTCAACCCAGTCCCACTGGGAAAGCCACTGCCGCAGGGCCTGACGGATCTGCTCAGTGTCGCCCAGGCAGGTCACCAGTTTACCCTCTCCGATATATGAAGGCGGTTCCTGTTCAGGGTTTGACAGCCACAGGTTGTTGATTACATTTTCCTGAAGCCACTCGAAAACCTGGCTCCGGTCATAGTCGGTAAACTCGGCATAAAACATGTTGCCGTCCTCGGCTACCAACCCAATGCTTATCAGAGTAGTATCCCTGCGGAGTCCGGTAAACTCACTATCGAAAAAAACCCTCATGACCATCCTCTCACCCTCATCCGGTTGAAAATTAATTCTCTCACCGCCGACGATGCTGCCAGATCCAAGTAAAATCCAGCAAGGTTGGAATGCCATTCCTTAAACGCCTCTGATTAAATTGTAACACATCGCTTGCCTTCCCCTTTAATTAATTGTGGTGAACAGTTGCACCCCAAGCGACACCAGTTAAGTACTGCCGACATCAGTTGATTACTGTATAATTAGGAAGAAGATAACAAGTCGTGAAAGGATGGTGCATTGTGAAACTCCGGCTGTCCATCAAGATGAAGATCATACTCATGTTTGCATTCGTTATCGTTGCTGGTAACCTGGTTATGGTTTTCTACATGTCAGGGGCCATGAAAGACAAGGTGATTGAAACTGCCCAAGAGAAACTCAAATCTGATCTGGCAATGTCGGCGGCGTTAATTGACGAAATATACCCGGGCCCATGGCATCTCTCAGGTGATCAGATTTTCAAGGGCGGAGTTTCGCTCAACGACAACCATGATGTTGTCGATTTAATCGGTTCCAAAACAGGGGGGACGGTAACCATCTTTCGGGGAGACACCCGGGTAGCAACGAACGTGAAACTGGCCGACGGAACGAGGGCTATAGGGACGAAAGTCTCAGATGTCGTGGCCCAGGCTACATTAGTGGAGGAACGTACATATCTGGGAGAGGCTGAAGTAGCCGGGGTTGTGAACCAGACCATATATGAACCCATTAAAGACGCCAGCGGAAAGGTAATCGGTATCCTTTATGTTGGTGTACCCAATACCCCCTATGAAATAACGGCCGGCGAATTCAGACAAAAAACTCTGGGCTTTGGAGTATTGCAGATGTTGATAGCTCTGGGAATCGCTTTGTTTTTCTCCGGTCGCTTGGCCAACAATATTGTTGACCTCAAAAAGAGCGCGGAGAGCATCGCGGAGGGCGATCTCTCCATAAGTCCTATCATCGACAGACAAGATGAAATAGGCAGCTTAAGTCAAGCCTTAAATCGAATGGTACAAAACCTGCATGAAATGGTGGTTGCGATAGACAACACCGCAAGCCAGCTGGCTACTTCCAGCAATGAATTATTGTCGGCTTCCGAAGAGAGTTCTGCGGTATCTCAGCAAATGGCCGAAGCCATGACATCCATCGCCCGGGGAGCAGCCAATCAATCTCAGGAAATTGCCAGTGCTTCAGCCGTTTTCCAACAGTTATCTCTGGCTACGCAACAGCTGACCAATGCGGCCGAGGCCATGGCAGCCACGGCTGACGATGCGGAACGAGTAACCAAGGAAGGCGCTCTGGCCTTGGAAAAATCGGTGGAACAGATGAAGAACATCAGCCAGAGTACCGAGTACGTCAGCGAAACCATCAACAAACTAACCATAAGCTCCAAAAAGATCAATGATATTTCCGCCGTAATATCGGGGATTGCCGAACAAACCAACCTGTTGGCCCTGAATGCTGCTATTGAAGCCGCGAGGGCCGGGGAGGCTGGCAGAGGTTTTGCTGTTGTTGCCGAAGAAGTTCGAAAGCTGGCCGAACAATCCCAGGAGGCAACCAAACAGATTGCCGCACTGGTCAACGATAATCATGCTCACATTGAAAAGGCCAATCAGGCTATTACGGACGGCGAAAAGGATGTTCTGGCGGGGATAGATGTAGCGAATGCCGCTAATACCGCCTTTGCTGAAGTCGAAAGCCTGACCACCCAGCTGATTCAACAAATCCAAGAAGTATCGACAGCTATTCACCAGATTGCATCCGGCAACCGGGATCTTGTCTCAGCGGTAGAAAAGATAAATACCATCAGCCAGCAAACCGCCTCGCAAACGCAAACGGTCTCAGCAGGAGCCGAGGAACAGCTGGCCGGTATCCAGGAAATCTCCTCGGCTGCCAGCGTGCTGGCTTCTATGGGTCACAGACTACAGTCTCACGTGGGGAGATTCCGTTTGTAACCCTAACTACCCAAACCATACCGGTCACCAATTGGACCGGGCAATATCAGCTCCACCAAAATGCCGGGAGGCTTCTCAGAGATTCCCGGCATTTGGCGTTAATTATCATTCGCGAAGAACCAAAGCGACACGTTATCTGTTGTCTGCCGAAGCATTCAGCCCTTCTCCGTTCAAGCGTCACTCCCACGAAAACGGACCCAGAAGGTGGTTCCCTCAGGGCCGGTATCTACCTTAATCTGGGCGTTGTGGCGGGCAGCAATTCCATAACAGACCGCCAAACCCAAACCGGTTCCATCCTCCTTGGTAGTAAGGAAGGGAGTCCCCAGCCTGTTCAACAACTGCTGGTCGATTCCCGGCCCTTCATCCTTGATATACAGTATGGCATCGCCGTCCTCGGCCCGCGTCCCGATAACCAGGACTCCTCCCGGCAGCATGGCTTCCAGCCCGTTACGACTCATATTGACGATAAGCTGCCGAATCTCTTTCTCATCGATGTATACCATAGGGATCTCATTAAGATCGATTCTCACCTGCTTGTCCTTGTAACTGGCATCTGCCTGTATCATAGGATAGATACGGTCAATTATCTCATTAAGATTCCCCAGCACCAGTGCCAGGGGTTTACTCTTGGCCATATTCAGATAATTTGAGATGATGGTATTGGCTCGATCCAGTTCCTCAATCATTAAGTCGTAATACTCATGATAGGGATGGCAGTCTTCTCTGGTTTTCAGCATCTGCAGGAAACCCCGTACGGAAGTCATGGGGTTTCTTATCTCGTGACCAATGGAAGCCGCCAGTTCACCCACAATATTCAACCTGTCAAGACGGGCCAGTTCCTGTTCATAGTGCTCAGCCTCTTTACGCTGAGTAATATCCTTTAAGGTACCCTCAAAATAATGAATCTTGCCCCGGTCATCATACACCGCTCGTACATCTTCGGAAACCCAAATCGTAGTGCCGTCCCGGCGTGATATCTGACGTTCTATCCCGGTCTTGACCGGTAGGCCGTTTAACAACTCTTTATAATCAACCCCTGCACCAGTGGAGATCAGTTCCTCCGGTTTGTCATATCCGAGTATCTTCGCCAAGGCCGGGTTGACCAGTATATAGCGCCCCTCAGTGGTGATAAGATAGATCCCTTCGGTAGCATTTTCAAATATTGAACGGTATTTCTGTTCTGATTTTTGTATTTTGCCACAGAGTTCGACATTCTCCAGGGCCACGGCAACCATGCCGGCCAGGATCTTCAAGGCCTTAACCTTCCCTAGAGGAAAGGTATGGCCATTTTTTGAGGTCAAATTAATCATACCCACCCCCCTGCCTCTGGCCATAAGCGGGATGGTAATGAATGACTTGTCCTTCAGATAGGGGTTGCTCGGCTTTACAGAAGCATCAACGAGCCTCTCCCAGCCTGTTGGCTCGTTCGCAAACCCGGCATCATTGATTGGAGACGAACTTATTTTCCCCGTGCGGTTGGAAAACTGAGAGCTCCGCACCAGCGCGGTATAAAATTCTCCACTCTCGTCGTCACGCAGGAGGATGGTAACCATATCCGCCCCACACTGATCAATAAAAGCATCTGCAGTCTTATTAAGGATAACGTTTTTATCAAATGAAAAAGAAACTGCCAGTAAAAGATCGTCCAGGGCCTTTGATTCCCGCAGTTGAAGTTTCTCACTGTTCAATCGCTTCATCTCCATGGCCTGAGACAATACCGGCAGTACCGTTTTAATATCAAAAGGTTTTAAGATAATATCAACTGCGCCCGCTCTCAAGGCTTTGACTGCGGCTTCGACTGTGCCGAAATCGGTCATAACAATACAATAGATGCTGGAATCTACTTCCAGAGCCTTGTTCAGGAGCTCAATTCCATTAATATCAGGTATCTCCAGATCCAGTAGCAGGATATCACATCTTTGTTCCTTCAGTGCTTCTAAAGCTTCCATCCCTGAGTTAAAACCGGAAACCAGATATCCCCGCTCATCCATTGACTCCCACAGGGCGCGTAAACGCTCTTCTTCGCCGTCGACCACCAGGACACGAGCAAAATCATCCATGCTGTTGACCTCCAATGCACCAGCCCACCGATTTAAGTCCACTTTTGTTCTCTCTTAATCCTACCCTATAATGGAAAACTGCTCTCAATACCAACGGTGGTGTCGTCATCAAACCATACCTTGAATTATCCCTTGTGTCAGGCCACAGTGCAGCACCTCCAATAAATGCAAAAACCGGTGTGTTTGCTGCTAAACTCTATTGTTTACTGCTGGGGAGTTGCGATTTTGAAAGATGATAAGCTTGATTTAATAACACCTGCATATATAGCTTGGCGACATAGTATAGAAGATCCAGTATGCCAGAAAAATAGGTATCTAGTTATCAAAGCATGCTTCTGCCTCGCAGCATCGTAGTCTTTAAGCACACTGCGAATATGCCCCACTATCATTCTACTAATAATTCTCCAAAAGTTTCTATGAACCCTTTTTGGTTAATTTTCGATAATATATCGAAGAATGGGGGGGATAAACAACTTATGTCCACTGTTAGTCCCTGTCAAGATTAAGTGGGTAAACTCCCGCATAGTTTATTTCCCAACCTCATGCAGT
>LFRU01000089.1 GCA_001512495.1 Syntrophothermus sp. DTU052
CCGGAATGTATGGGAATGGTAGCTATGAGTCTGGCTTATGCCAGGGTGCCACTGCGGTGGGGTTTTATATTTATTGCGGGAACCTTTCTTGCTATCGTTAATTACCTTATTAGATCGCTTCCATTTACTTTTGGATTCCATATACCAATAATGATGTTCATAAATTATTTTCTAATTATCAAGTTTACAAAATCAACAGTATCGAGAACGATAATCGCTGTATTCTCTGGCCTAGCTACTCTGGCATTTGTCGAATACGTGGTTAGCAATACCTCTTTTGCCCTGATTAATCGAGACCCCCAGGATATAATTGCCGACGAACGCCTGTGGGCGATTATCGGAATCATCCAGGCGGCGATTCTCAACATGATTGCTCTATTTATTGCACGCATCATTAAACCCGTTGAGGGAGCGTGGAGAAATGAGTTACCTGGGATTCAGCAAAAGATGGGCGAGTAGCCTGGCGGCCGCTCACCAGCTCGGGGAGGAAAAACAGGCCGAACTGGCTTATGCCATCGAGGTGCTGGCTATAACATTCCTGGATGCAGCCCTGACTCTCATCGTAGGCTGGATTTTGGGCGTATTCTGGAACACGGTAGCCTGCCTGGTCACCATCGCCGCCTTCCGGCATAATGCCGGGGGTGGTCACTCCGAATCCCCCTGGCGCTGCGCTCTGGTCACCATGACGGTTTTCCCCTTGCTCGCCTTGGCCGCGAGCCATGTCAGCATGTGGGAACCCCTTCATCTTAACCTGATCTCCCTTATCTCCATAGCGGTTGGCTTTGCATTGATTCTCATATATGCACCGGTAGACAGTCCCAAGTCCCCCATCATATCCCCAATAAGGCGCCAGAGGTTGAAACGCCTGGCTCTGATCATAATGGGGGTTATATCATTAGTAATAGTAGGACTCAGCTTTACCGGCTGGGACTATGCCCCCGAGATCCGCATGTGCCTGGCCCTGAGCGTCCTCTGGGTAAGTTTTAATCTAACGCCATGGGGGCACCGTTTATGGTGCTTTATCGATGGCTTAGGTTATAAACAGGAAAGGAGGTGTTCGGATTGAAGAACCTGATGTATCGTTTTTCAGGCCTGATCGTTGCTTTCCTGGTAGTTGTAGCTCAGTTTTCGTCCCTATGTGTTGTTGGACACTATCAACCTGAAGTACCTGCCTCGCTCCGCAAGTAATCCTGGTGGAGGAGGTGGTTTGTGCCACCTCCTCATCTATCTATACCTGAGGTGAGCTCATGAAGATTCGCGACATTGAGCTGCATAGGCGCAAGGAGATCCACGAATACTTAACCACAACCCACATGTTTAGTTTTTTTGTTATGACGTGGGCGCTGGTTTTGAACACCAGACTGTTCTCTATGGAAGATTATAGTTTAACCATTGTTCGCGTTCTGCTAGTTTCCTCCATTGGTGTATTGGCATTTATCCTTATCAGCCGCTACAATGAAAAAATTGCCTGTCAGAACTTGATCACGAAGTTCACCTGGGTTGATATCCTTTATGTCTCTTTCCACCTGGTAGTAGCAACCGTGACGATCTTCCTTGTGGACCAGGATACAGCCTACATAGAAGTAATTCTCCTGCTGCCCGTGATCACCACCGCCTCCCTCATGGGGGTAAAAGCCGGGATGGTCATGGCGTCTATATGCACGGCCATAATCTATACCAAAAACATATTGCTCGGCCCATTAGTTGGGGTTTTTGAGATAACCGGGGGCAATATAATCACTATCAGTGTTATGTTCATCATGGCCTGGTTTTCAGGAGCGCAGACCAACCTCGAAAACCAACACCGGAAACAATTGACCCGCCTGGCGAGCACAGACTTTTTAACTGGCCTTTATAACTATCGGTACTTCCAGGACAAGTTCCATGAATATATCCAGAAAGCCTCCGAAAAGAACCCTTTTGCCCTCATCATCATAGATATTGATTACTTTAAACACTACAACGATATTTACGGGCACCAGGCCGGGGATGAGGTGCTGGCTGCGGTGGCAGACATTCTATCGGCCAGAATAGGCCGGCGCGGCATTGTATCCCGGTATAGCGGTGACGAGTTTGTTATCGGAATGCCGAATACCGATAGTGAGCAGGCTATACAGGTAGCCGAAGAAATCGGGAAATCGATTCGAAGCCATCACTACCCGGGCGTTGAATACCAGCCCGAAGGAAGGCTTACGGTCTCCTGTGGGGTTGCTGTTTATCCGACCCACGCCCGTAATGCCAAAGAACTCTTGAAGCATGCCGACCAAGCCCTCTTCCGGGCGAAAAGCCTAAACAAGAACAAGGTGGAGCTGTATTTCTCGGTCTTTGACAACCTGGATTTGCCCCGGGATGAAAAGGAATTGTTGAATTCAATTCGCACTCTGGTATCGGTAATTAACGCCAAAGATCGTTATACCTATGGTCACTCAGAGAGGGTAATCTCTTACTCGACCGCTCTCGCCAGGAAAATTGGACTCTCTCAAGAGGAAATTAATCTTCTGGGTTATGCCGCCTTCTTGCACGATATAGGCAAGATTGAAATCGACCGGGAGGTGCTCAACAAGGTCGACATGCTAAATGAAAAGGAGTTGGAAGAACTCAAACAACACCCACAATGGGGAGGTGACATAGTAGCAGCCGTAACCCAACTGCAGCCAATAATCCCGATTATCCGCTATCATCATGAGAATTATGATGGAACCGGCTATCCGGATGGTCTAAAGGGGAGTGAAATCCCCCTCCTGGCCAGAATCATCCGCATTGCCGATACATATGATGCGATGGTTTCCCTTCGGCCCTACAAAAACCCCCTGAGCATTCCGGACGCCATTAAGGAACTCACAGCCGGCGCCGGGGTACAATTTGACCCCGAACTGGTGCCACCTTTCCTGGAAATAATTCAGGAAGAAATCGCCCAGAAAACAGATGGATAGATCTAATTTTATCTTTTCACATTCATCAAGCTCCCCGAGACGTGCCGCCGGACCGCCCGCACACCGAATCCCAAGGCCCGAAAAAACCACCTGCCATAATTCTTCCAACGGAAACTTCAACCTCAATACCAATTACCGGCACAAAAGGCACCTCAGACCCAGGAACTCCCAGCTGCCCTTCCGGTAAAAACCGTCTGTTATAAAGAGCACCAACCTGCAAGGTTAGGCGGCGGGTGTTCTTTGCCGCAGATTTTTCCGTGCCAAAACCATACCTGGCGGGATCTGCAACCGACCAGGCAGGTTGAAGGGGATTGGGCGCGCTCAGGCTCAAGGATTCTGAATATATACATTAACCAGGCTGTAGACTTCCTCTTTGAGAACCTTTTCGAATTCCGCCTGATTGGGAACCGGTCGCTTAATCATCTTCATGATCTTTTCAAGCTGGGCCTCGGTGTTGATCGGTTTGCCGTACAGTTCCACCGCATAGGCCGAGAAATCCCTCACGAAAACATCAAACATCTGGTTCAGGATCTCATCGCTGACTCCCTCAATCTTGGCACTTTCGATAATAAGCTGACCGTAAGCCACCATGGTAAAGAGTTCTCCTACGGCCAGGAGGTAGTCGAAGTCCTGCATCTGCTTGGCCAAATCCGGCCCTGATACCATGAGGAATTCCTTGTAGGCCTGGATCTGTTCCATATATACCTTGACATTGGGCAGGTGGGCAACACTGTTGTAAGCAATATTGTAATCGTGGAATTTGGTCTTGGCATAACCCCGGGTCCGTCCTTGGCGGAAGAGGAAGTCATCATTACGGTTGTCGGTGATCCTCCCCACCTCTTCAAACTGAGCCGGCATAAACATGTAACTGGGAATGAGTTTTATAATCAAAGCCATGTTTACATGGCTTGTTCCTTCCAGCTTCGGGAAGCCTCTAAGCTCAACCACCGCCTGCTCGAAATACGTGTCCTTTTCAAAACCCTTGGCGGCGATAATATCAAAAAGTTGCTCATGAACCTTCTCCCCCTGCATGGCGACCTTCATTTTCATGATCGGGTTATAGAGGAGGTACCGCTTGTCATTCTCGTTGGCTACCCGCATGTAGTCGGTAGCACGGAGCCCGAAGAGCTTCATACCCATAATCCTCAGCCAAGCATCACAGAAGAGTCTCTTAATGTGGGGGAAATCCGTTACTCTTTTCCCGTAAAGTATGCGGTGATAAGCATGGTTCAAGTAACCGACCGGATAAAGGAGCTTATTATCACCGCGGGCGGGAAAAACATCTCACCGCAGCAGATTGAATCTCTTCTGGGCAATGAGGTGTATATCTCCCAGTTTGTTTGCATCGGTGAAGGGAGAAAGTTCCTGTCCGCTCTGGTGGTACCGAATTTCGCGCTGCTGGAAGACTACTGCAAAAAGAATAATATCGAATACACATCACCGGAGCAGATAATCCAGAATCCGGACATTTACAAGTTCTATGAGGGTCTGATCGCAGAGAAAACCAAGAGCCTTGGCCAGGTGGAGAAGATTAGGAAGTTCGTCCTGCTGCCGCATGAGCTTACCCAGGAAGCCGGTGAGCTAACCCCGACGCTTAAGCTCAAACGAAAATTCATTGATCAAAAATACAAACCCTTAATCGATAAGCTCTATGAAGAGTAGATGATTTCATGGTGTTTTATCCTACCAATACCGGTGTTAACGGCAGTGACCGACTTGGTACCTATTACGGTGGTTAACCTGTGTCGGCTCACTTTTGTGCGACAATATAATAAACCTAGCTGGTAAACGACAGCCGCTGGTGATGACGGTTTCCCTACACTACAGCCTTCAATACGGTTGCACTTGGCCTGCAGTTCGTCAGCACCGGCGGCGGAGAAGATAGCACCGCATTCTTCTCCACTCATCACCAGTGCTGCGTGACGGCAGTGTCAACCTATATCTTGGTCAATACCTTTGCGGATTGTTTTAAGGGGTATTAGGTTCCTCATTTCGAAGGATAGATGTAAAGACTACCCTTCAACGTTTAATAATACTATCCTTTGTTCAAACCCACCCCGGCTCTCACGCTTGCCTCTTGCAATCCGAATAATTTGATCCATTGAAAGACCACATGTAATACCAAGTGCCGACACAACCTCAAGAATATCAGCCAACTCCTCCGGGTTATTGGTTTCCAGATACTCATTAACCTCCTCAATGAGCTTCTGTTGCAGAAGAACTCGGTACTCTTCTTCCTCAGCAATACGAATAGTCGGCTTTTTCCCCGCCCTTTCTATAATTTCAGGTATCCGGTCTCTAACTAGCTTGTTATGAATGATAACCATTTTAGATCTCCTCCCTAACATCGAACAAATCGTTGTTAATTCTTGAACCGCTTCCGAAAATAATCAATTCTTCTGTAATTCAATATGTCCTCAATATGAGCAGCCAATTGAGGTGAAAGATATGGTTCTAAAGATTTATCCAGGTACATCACCTGATTAACTTCGTCATAATGAAAGAATCGGCCTCGGCTGAGGAACTTAACGGGGTTATCCTTGGCCGCGCGCATAAAGTCTTTTAATTCCCATTCCCTCCACCTTTGGCTCTTGCGATCCTTCATGTCCTTCTGGTGTAGGGAATGATCGCGGTAAAACCGCATCAGATTATACCCGATATCCTTTAGGGCTACTTTGCTTACCAGAGTCCCGTCTTGTACAAAGGACATAATTGTTGGCATTTTATAGGCCTTTGTCATGCGGGTTTTTTCGACATCTACTAAGAATTCTTCGGCCGGCGTCCCTAACCAATCAAGCTCTTCGGCATCCAGTTCATCTACCGACTGCAAGAATCGCAGCCATCCATCTCTAAGAAATTCTCGTATTGGGACGTCACTGCCCTGATAGATATCCACCCGGGTTGGCCTTCGACCCATTATTTGTTTTAGCCGCCAGTAAGTGTCCCTCATTCTTGTCGGCAATGGATCACGGGCGGCCATTTCCTCGAAGAGATCAATGATCCGGAAATCAAAATTCACTTGACATCCATCCGGGAAAACTAGATCATCCACGCGACGAACTATCGGTCCTTCGGTTGTCCATGGACTTTCCCCCGCTAGGAGAAGCGGAATATAGTGAGCCCGCTTGTAATTACCAATAAAATCGATTACTGTTAAAAACTCTTTATATTCATGCTTGCGCAAACCTCGTCCCAGTTGCTGCAGGAAAACTACATATGACTCAGTAGGTCGCAAAAACATGACTGTGTCAACAGTCGGAATATCAACTCCCTCATTGAAAATATCAACAGCAAATATTACTCGAAGAGCTCCTTCTTGTAGCAATTTAATTGCTTCGAATCGATTCATAGTCCATTCACTAGACATGGTACTGCTGTGAACAGCTACAGCTTTAATCCCATGTTGCGAGAAATATTTTGCCATATATTCAGCATGTTTAATGGAAACACAAAATGCTAGTGTGCGTTCTCCGGCCATGTTAAGATAATTCTTCAGAATAATATCAGCCCTTGATTCATGGGATAATTCTCGTTCCAAGTCATCCACAACGTAACGTCCGTTCGCGACCCTTACCTGGTCATAATCAGTAGGATCGTAAATAGCATAATAACGGAATGGTACAAGTAAATCCCTTTCGATAGCCTGTTTCAGAGAAATCTCATAAAGTATATTGTCATCACAAAGGGCAAATAGGTCTTTGTTATCCATCCGGAAGGGTGTCGCCGTTAATCCTAACAGAAAACTAGGCCTAAAATACTCGATAACGCGACGGTAGCTGTCAGCAACTGCATGATGAAATTCATCAACAATAATATATTCGAAGCTTTCGGGTGAAAAGGTCTTTAGATTGTCCTCCCGTGAAAGTGTCTGTACCGTGCTGAAATAAATGTCTGCTCCCTCATCCTTGCGTACTCCGGTATAGAAACCAAGGTTAGATTCTGGACGAAGCATCCCAAATGTATCGTAGGCTTGTTGGAGGATTTCTTCTCGGTGGGCAAGAAAAAGCACCTTTTCAAAATTCAAAGCGTCAAAGGCAGCTAGATAAGTTTTCCCCACACCAGTTGCAGCAACCACCAAGCCTTTGTCCACACCTTCGAGTCTTGCCTGTTTCAAATAATATAGGGCTTCAATCTGCGCCCCATGAGGTTCTGGTTTCAATTCTTTTGCAACCAATTCGATTTTCTGTTCTTTACGAAGAAAATTCGGTTTCTTCCATCCTAATGCATATTCCTTGAGAATCTCAGGTGTAACAGGCTCAGCACAGTGGTGGTACAACTCATCAAACATATTGGAAAAGCGATTATAGTCCGCCGGATGTTCACTCTTAAAAAACCGATAATTCCATTCAATTCCGCTAGTCAATGCCGACAGAGATAGATTAGAAGACCCTACAAAAATTTCGCTATCTGCGTCGTAATCAAAGATGTAGGTTTTAGGATGAAATGATCTTACACTATCCTTATAGAATCTAATGTCGATAGCAACCCCCAATTTATCGATAAGATAGTATAGTGCAGATGGTTCAGTAACTGAAAGATAACGACCGGTTAGCAACTTAATACGAACGCCACGGTCTGCGGCAGTCAATAAATGCGGAAGGATAATCTTAACTCCCGACTCCATTACAAAGGCTACAATCATCCGTATTGATTTAGCCCTCTTCATCGCTTGTTCCAAGTAAGTTATTAGATGGTCGTCCGCACCGGTTATGGCGTTTATCATTGGCCGCACCTCATGAATGCGTATATGGCTGTTCTTATTTGTTTATCCCAATTACCAGTTTCGATATAAACCTAACAAGTCCTCCCAAGGAGGTTTTGTCGTAATTCTTCTCTTGGCCGTTTGAACGAATCGTTTGAGCGCCTCAAAAATAATCCAGTTTTGGAGTTCTATATGTACTCCCTTGCCGCTTAACCATCCACTATCTGTCCCCTTATCCCCGGTAAAAAGACCCGGTGATCACGTCACAGCAACGATTAATCCGTATTATCCACTTCCTTTTGCACCCTAACCGAAAAACCCTTAAAATATCGCTATAAGGCATCACATCTGCCAAAATT
>LFRU01000087.1 GCA_001512495.1 Syntrophothermus sp. DTU052
CCAGGATCGGAGTTTCTTCCAGCAGGCCGGTGGCCACGGTTTCACCCAGTGTGCGGAGGACGGAGAACGCGATCATAAAATAAAACCAAAGGATTAATGATCCCACCAGCATACCGCCAATTGGACCCAGGAGTTTTTTCGTATAACCGATAATCGTCTGATCCGGGTATTTCAGTCCCAAATGGACTATCAGCCATACCAGAGGCACAGCCAACAGTGAACCGATGATGTCGTTCGGCCATGCGGTGGCCGGGTTATTCACCAAAGTGACGGTGGGACATATCAGAATGACCGGGACCAGGCGGGATAAGACCAGCAGAGCAAAGAACTGGTATCCCGAGATTTGTCCTCTTTCCAGGAGATTCACTGGGCGCTTCCCCCCTTGGAGCCTGAGTCGTCCGGGGCAGGCGGTTCAGGCTTTAGTCCGGCTGCCTCCCTAGTCTTGTTGGCACCGACTACTAATTTGGGACGCTTAACCCCGACCCACCACGGCAGCCTTACCACGCTGTCGCTAAGACCGGTGGGGATTAACGGCAAAAGGGGTTCGGCATAGGGTACACCGAAGGAGCGCAGTGATGACAGGTGAATCATTAAAGCGGCAATTCCCCAGATCACCCCGTACAACCCCAGGGTACCGCCCAGAATTAGTAAGAAGAAGCGCAGCATTCGTACGCTGATCCCCATGCTGAATATGGGACAGGACAATGACGCAATGGCGCTTATTGAGACCGTGATCACCATAAACGGGGAGACTAAACCTGCTTGAACCGCTATCTGGCCAAGAAACAGGACTCCCAGGATGCTGACGGCGGGACCGAATACCATGGGAACCCGAACTGTAGCTTCTCGTAATACTTCATAAGCTACGTCCAGTATGATGGCCTCAACCAATGCCGGAAAGGGAACCCCCTCCCGCTGAGCGGCGATGGCGACCGCCAGGTTGGTGGGGATCATCTCCTGGTGATAGGTCACCGCGGCGACAAACAAGGTTTGCAGCAACAGGGCAATGAAGAAAAGGATCAGACGCAGCACACGCAGGAGACTGCCAATCATAAACCTTTCAAAGTAATCGTCGGGGGCGGTGAGGAACATAAACAGATTGCACGGCAGTATGAGGGTGAAAGGGGTTCCGTCGGTGAATATCGCTACCCGCCCCTCCAAAAGAGCGCCTGCCACCCGGTCTACCCTTTCGGTGCGAAGGATAGTGGGGAAAGGAGAAAAAGGGTTATCTTCGATGAATTCTTCCAGTACTCCGGATCCCTGAATACTGTCGATCGAAATGCGGTCAATCCGGTCTCGCAGCTCCTGTACCACATCATTTTTTGCTACCCCGTCAATATAGACAACGGCGATGGAGGTTCGGCCAATGGCCCCGATTGTTCGTTCCTCTACGCGCAACCGGGGATCGTGTATGCGCCTGCGGATAATACTGGTGTTGGTCCGCAGGGTTTCCACAAAAGCTTCTTTTGAACCCCGTATGGTCGGTTCAGTCGTGGATGATTCAATGCTCCTTTGTCTCCAGCCCTTGACGTCGGCTATCAGGGCCAGGTTATGGCCGTCTACCATGATA
>LFRU01000047.1 GCA_001512495.1 Syntrophothermus sp. DTU052
TTTTGGTGTCAAGAGAACCGTCCCCCTGACACCCTACTCGGGGTGAGAGTAGGGCTCAAGGAAGGGGGGGCGAGAACTAACTGCCTGATCCTGACTGTGGTTGCCACTCAAAACCACTTGACCCGGCGATTCCATCAAAGACATCTTTTATCTTTTGTCCCAATGGTCCCAGAGCAACCACGACTACTACCGCAATCAGAGCCAGGATAAGCCCATATTCGGCCATACCCTGTCCGTTTTCTTCAACCACCAGCTGTTTCAGTTTTGCCAGCACAACGGTCACCTCCTAAAATATTAGACACTCCACTCCAGAACAATTCTGTGCCTATATTGTAAGTTCCGACGCAATTGGCGAAAATCTGCCACAAGGCTCAATTTAGCGGGGTAAAATGGTCCAATTCCTTTCAAGGCCTATAGTCCTAAATATTCAGTAAATTTAGGACCTGGTGCAGTTATCCCCATCACCTATCGTTAGGTCTGAAAGGACTGCAGCCCGCCCGGGACACCGCTGGAGGACAAACCATACCCATAACCTGTTACCATATTTGGGAGCGAAAAGAACCCGGGATTTTGGCGAATTGTAATACGCCAACCGGGCACTGGAAATGAAATCGGCACCATGCCTGAGTAAGCCGAGCACCGCCCGAGCCTTACGGCTGCTGGACTGCAGCTTAGGGCATTAAATATGTTAGGGCATAACCATGCCACGGCGTTTTTTTGGATTTCGTCGCAGCCAGGGTATTAAAACATTATGCGGCAGGAAATAACACATCGGGAAGGAGGAAGACTGCTAACCAAAACGGGTATTCAAACGTCTTACGGCAAAAAAACGTACAATGAAGGGTTCGTCTGAGACATATCGATTTGAAGGTTATGGACAGCCGTCGGCAAAACGGCTGCAACCGGATAACCTGACTATTGTGGAAATTTGAATGTTACAGGCAATTATCGGGAAAAGTGACGGCACAGACCCTATGCCGAGCGGTTGACCTCCCGGGGTTTAACTGCAATAATGCCGGGATTCCTTACCGCGAGCCTCTCGATTACCTTACTTGACAGGGCGTCGGTGCCGTCGTCAACAACCATGAG
>LFRU01000071.1 GCA_001512495.1 Syntrophothermus sp. DTU052
AATTATCCTTTTGCACCTGTTTCAGATGCTCTATATTGTTAAATCCATAATATTGAACATGGTCTCTTGTAAATCCATATCCGGACTTCAACAATCCATCTTTTACTCGTTTTATAAACTCGTTACCATTTTTAATAATTAAAACTGAATCTCCGAAGTTGTGTATTCTTTCCAACTGTTCCTTGGTGAACTGGTATTTTATAGTTAATACATCTCCAGCCAACTGCTCATCAACATGATTTCTGTGATCAAACATAAACATACAGAATACTGGACACCCCAAATAACCTAAGTTCATTGATGCTGATGGTGCATTAAACTGAGCAACTAACTCATTAGTGTCAACAGTTACCATAGATATCTTCACATCCCGTAACACCATTTGTCCATCGTATTTATCGCCAACGTATTCATCATCAGTTGTTTTCTCTAAGTCCACATAATACTTTAGGTTTTTCATATAAAGCTGCCCTTCACGAAGCTTTTTCAGGTTTTTCTTAGAACCAAATTTCATCAACATTGACCAGCCATTTTCAACTGTTTTTTCTTCCATTTTTCATACCGCCTTCCTCTAACAACTATTCCACTTTCCAACTTTGCCTATGGCCATGTTGAATTGTCGATTTTTAACGTATTTATCCCTACATCCAACCTGTTCACACAACCTTAAAAAATTCCGAAAAAACATCTAAATCGTGCACTCGCGAAGGCTGACATCTAAATCGACCACTCACCGAGCACTGACATCTAACCTGACCACTTAACTATCAAATAAGGTCATTATGGACTTATTCCCGCGAAGCGAAAAAATCTCGTTTACAATTATTGGGTTTCGTACCCATATGTGCGAAAAGCATTGATATATAAGGGTTTTCAGCCCAATCAATCTTTTACTCTTGTTATCAATACCACGCACTCAACGTGCGCTGTATGCGGGAACATATCGACCGGCTGCACCTCGTTAATCTTGTAGCCGTTAGTGACCAGGCTGGACAGGTCGCGGGCGAGAGTTCCAGGGTTGCAGGAGACATAGACCATGCGGTGGGGTTTAATCTTTACGATCGACTGGAGGATGGCCGCGGTCAGGCCTTTGCGGGGTGGGTCTACTACCAGGAGGTCAACACCTTTTAACGATGGTGCTAGCTGGGTCAGGACTTTCTCAAAGTCACCGCTTATAAATTCAACATTATTAATCTCATTTGAAGCCGCGTTGCGGCGGGCGTCCTTGACGGCTGCGGGGTTTTGCTCAATGCCGATGACTTTACCGGCCTTGGCCGCCAACGGCATGGAAAAGGTGCCTATTCCACAGTAGGCATCAATTACGGTATCACCGGCAGTTGGCATACCGTATTCCATGACTTTTTGAACCAGGACCTCGGCCATTACCGTGTTCACCTGGAAGAAGGCTGCCGGGGAGATGGCAAATTCAAAACCCGCCAGTCGCTCAATTAACACACCCTTCCCCGATAAAACCCTGGCCTCATCAAACCTATTGCTGCTGGCCACGGTGGAAACTTGTTGAAAGCGCCGCCTGATCTCACGAGCTATTCCATCCCACTCGGGACCCCTAAGGACCTTGTTTCGTCCGGATAAAACCAGCATGATTTCCCGATTGTGATGAGACTGGCGCAGGGTTACCTGGCTGAGGTCATTAGCAGATGGACCCAACTCTCGCAGTGAGGTTTCCAGGAAGGTAAGGATTTCTCCCCACTCCGGGGGTACTATGAGGCAGTCCCTTACCGGGATGACGGTATGCGATCCTGTCTGGTAAAAGCCGATGGCAAAGAGGTCCGTCTGCACGTGGAATACCGCTTTGTTGCGGTAGTGGTACGGGTTTTTCATACCTATGGTGGGCAAAACCCGGACATCTCTCAGGTTCCCGATCCTCTGCAGGGCATCGTTTACCAGTTTCCTTTTGAGTTTCAACTGGACCGGGTAGCTTATGTGG
Organism: Syntrophothermus sp. DTU052; assembly: GCA_001512495.1. Classification (GTDB taxonomy): domain Bacteria; phylum Bacillota; class Syntrophomonadia; order Syntrophomonadales; family DTU052; genus DTU052. The sequence goes on from LFRU01000071.1 coordinate 1,949, forward strand.
TGCAGGTTGCTGCCGCCACATCTCTCCATGTGCTCACAAAGCGGGGTTACCCGATCGGGTGAAGGCCGTATCACCTCTTTTAACCGGGCATAACCGAAACGGCGGGCCTGCTTTCCCGGTTCAACCTCCACCAGGTCTCCGGGGACGGTAAACGGAACGAAATAGACTTTGCCCTCATAGCGGCCTACCCCTTCCCCACTATGGTTCAGACCGGTGATTTCGATTTGCACAAACGGTTCCTCCTTGACGCTTTCATTGAACGGTGTATCGAGCCTGGGACCTCCTGGCCTGTAAAAAATGGAGCGTTATAAAGATGCAAGATTGTAAGGTGCCCTGAGGCCTTTTGCCATCGCTGTATCTCGGGCGGAGTAATGAAGATTAAGAGCATATCCTATCCGTTACCCCCACCCTGATAGTACTTGCCCTGCCAGGAATCGCGGCGCAGCAGTTCAGCGTCGATGCTGTTTAAGACCTCCCACTTTTTCAGGCTCCATTCAGGGCCGATCAGGGTTTCACGGGGACTGTCCCCGGTCAAGCGGTGAATCACAAGGTCCGGGGGCAGGATTTCGAGTATGTCCACCACCAGCCTGACATACTCCTCCCTGGTCAATAATTCAAATTGACCCTGCCTGTACATGGCTTCCAGGCGGGTATCCCGCATCACGTGCAGAAGGTGGATTTTTATCCCCTGGATATCAAGAGACGCCAGCGCCTGTGCGGTCTCCATCATCATCCGGTAATCCTCTCCCGGCAGCCCCAGGATTATATGCGGGCATACACGTATGCCCCGCCTGCGCAGGCCTTCCAGGGATCCCACAAAGTCTGCCCAGCCGTACCCCAGGTTCATGGCTTGAGCGGTAGACCGGTGAATCGTCTGCAGTCCGAGCTCCAGCCATAAATAAGTCTGCTGGTTCAGTTCCTCCAGCAGGTTAAGGGTATCCTCAGGGAGGCAGTCGGGACGCGTGGCAATCGAAATCCCCACCAAACCGTCATCCTCAAGTATCGAATAATAGAGCTCTCGAAGTACCGGGGCGGGAGCATAGGTGTTGGTAAAGGCCTGAAAATAGGCGATATACTGGGCGTGGGGCCACTTTTTATGCATCATCTCTTTCATCTGGCGAAACTGGGTCCTTACGTCCAGCGATCGGTCCCCGGCAAAATCGCCGGAACCGGCCGGACTGCAGAAGGCGCACCCGCCCACGCCCTTGCTGCCATCCCGGTTGGGACAGGTGAACCCGGCATCCAGGGCAACCTTAAACACCTTGGTGCCGAATTTCTGGCGCAGGTGGTAGTTTAATGCGTTAAACCTCTTGTCGCCCCACTCTCTTCTCAAAACCTTGTCTCCTTTGCGGTGAACCGACCGTCGGCAGGCGGTTTGGCCCCTTTTCTATGTCTCAACTACAGAAACCGGTGCAGAATAGACCGATTCCAAGAACGCGGTTTATCCCTAAGTAGAATCACCACTATTGGCGAGTATCAGCTACAGACACCTTACCATCGGCTTCACCCTCGCTAATGCACCTGGAAGTCTCGCTATGAAAACCACAGATATCTTCCAGAGGACATTCGGTGCAGCGCGGTTTCCTGCTGGCACACAGGGTATTGCCCAGGGCATCGATCAGAGCGTGATATTCGTTATATAGTCCGGTTTCGGGAGGAAGATGATTCATAAAGAATTCCTGCACCCGGTCATAGCCGGCATCCTCCGGCAATAGGCCGAGACGGTAGAAAATCCTTTTGGTGTAGGCATCAACTACAAAAATGGGCTTTTCGGCCGCATAGAGGATTATCGAATCGGCAGTCTCTTTACCAATTCCCTTTAGGGCGAGAAGCCGCTCCCTCAGCTCCTTGATATCAAGGGAGAATAGTTCGGCCAGTTCTCCCTGATATTCTCGAACCAGAAACTCGCAGAAACCCCGGAGCCGTTCGGCTTTCTG
>LFRU01000040.1 GCA_001512495.1 Syntrophothermus sp. DTU052
TATACCATGCCCAGGAAGTACTTATGGATAGAGAGATCCGACGTCAATTCGGGATGAAAGGAACACGTCAGAAGGTTTTTCTCCCGGGCCATAACCACCTTTCCATCAAAAACCGAGAGTACTTCGGATTCTCCCCATACACGGTCGATATACGGAGCGCGGATAAAGATCCCTCTCACTGGTTGGGGAAGCACCTTAACGTCCAGATCGGCTTCGAAACTGTCAATCTGGCGTCCAAAGGCATTACGTCGAACAGAAATATTCATTAACCCCAGAGTATAATGGTCCGAATCGGAGATCTCCTTGGCCATTACAATCATACCCGCGCAGGTGCCAAAGACCGGCATCCCGGCTCGGCTGCGCTCAACTATGCTTTCTGCCAGGCCGTAAGCAGCCAGCAGCCGTCCGATAGCCGTACTTTCGCCGCCGGGGATGATCAGCCCGTCAACTGCCTCTAAATCCTCTCTTTTTCTAATTCTGATCGTCTGTGCTCCGCATCTCCGCAAGGCGGCCTCGTGCTCGGCAAACGCTCCCTGAAGCGCAAGGACGCCAATGACCTTTTTACCACCCACGTTCCTGCATCCTTTCCTCAGACGTCAGCGTTTTTATATCCAAACCGCTCATGGCTTCTCCCAAATCCCGGGAAACCTCTGCCAGGACTTTGGGGTCATCATAATAGGTGGTAGCTGCTACAATGGCTCGGGCCCGGGCTACAGGGTCACTGGACTTGAATATGCCTGAGCCCACAAAATTTCCGTCGGCACCCAGCTTCATCATCAAAGCCGCGTCCGCCGGGGTAGCAATACCTCCGGCCGAAAAGTTGACTACGGGGAGACGCCCGGTTTGGGCTACATCCAATACCAATTCGTAGGGTGCCTGAAGCTCTTTGGCCGCGGTCATCAATTCATCCTTGGGCAAACCCTTGAGCCACCGTACCTCATCCATAATCTGTCGCATGTGCCGAACCGCTTCCACCACATTTCCGGTCCCGGGTTCTCCTTTGGTACGGATCATCGCCGCCCCCTCCCCTATCCGGCGGAGGGCTTCCCCCAGGTTTCGAGCTCCACATACGAAGGGCACGTTAAAATCTTTTTTGTTTATGTGATACTTCTCATCAGCCGGAGTCAGCACTTCGCTCTCGTCGATAAAATCCACCCCCAAGGCTTCAAGAATCTGTGCCTCCACAAAATGGCCGATCCTGCACTTTGCCATCACCGGTATGGTAACTGCATCCATAATCCTGAGAATAACTGTGGGATCCGCCATCCTGGCCACGCCGCCTGCTGCACGGATATCAGCCGGTACTCTTTCTAAAGCCATTACCGCACATGCTCCGGCCTCTTCCGCGATCTTGGCCTGTTCGGGAGTGGTTACATCCATAATGACCCCGCCTTTAAGCATTTGGGCCAATCCCTTTTTTACAGTAAACGTAGCTTTCTCAGCCACCTTTATTCTCCCCCTTTTTACCAAACCATTTTATCAGAACCAGGGCTGCCTCACAATTATACAGCTTCTTCATCACTCTTGAAATGGGCTATCGAGGCTATCCTGTCTCCCGCATCCAGTCTCATCAGCACGATACCCCTGGTGTATCGACCCTGCCGCGATATGTCTTCCACCGCCAAACGTATTAAAATACCGTTTTCCGTAAGTAACATCAGTTCTTCTTCATCTACTACCACCTTGGCCCCAATAACCGCTCCCGTTTTTTTAGACAAGTTGATGGCTTTTAGTCCTTTACCTCCTCGCTTCTGTACCCTGAAAAGCTTTAATGAGGTGCGTTTTCCATAGCCCTTTTCCGTAGCCAGGACCAGGTCGGCTCCCGGCTTGAACTTGTCAACATCTACGACTTTTTCGCCATCAGCCAGAGTTATGCCCTTGACTCCGATGGCCATTCTTCCCATAGTTCTGACGTCACCCTCGTCAAACACTATGGCCATCCCCGTGGAATTAACCAAGATAATCTTATCCCCGGGTTGGGTTTTTTTCACTCCAATCAGTTCATCGTTTTCTCTCAGAGTTATAGCTATGATCCCGTTTTTTCTTATATGTTCAAAGGCAGAGATTGCTACCTTCTTAACCAGTCCTGCTCTGGTTACCATCAAGAGGTTGCGCTCCTCCGTAAAATCGTTAACCGTTATAATGGTGGTCACTCTTTCCTGGGGATCCAGGGAAAGGAAATTTATGGCCGGGGTTCCCTTGGAATGGCGGGAAGCCTCCGGAATATTGTAGGCTTTGGAAGAGTATACCTTGCCTTTGTTGGTAAAGAAAAGTACCGTCGCCAGGTTGCTGGTGACGAATATCTCGGTAGCGAAATCTTCCAATTTGGTGGTGGTGCCTAACAGTCCTCTGCCGCCCCGCTTTTGGCTGCGATAGGTATTGAGCGGTTGCCGCTTGATATAACCCCGGTTGGTAAGGTTGATGACAATACTTTCCTCTTGAATAAGATCCTCAATATCTTCGCTGGCCTCAAACTGCTCGACCTTGGTACGGCGGGCATCCCCATATTTTTCCTTAACCTTAATCAACTCTTCCTTGATTATAGCCACCACCCGCTCCGGCCGGGCCAGTATATCTTCAAGATCACGGATATTCTCCAGGAGATCCAGAAACTCATCTTCCAGTTTTTCGCGTTCCAGGCTGGTCAGGCGGCGCAGTCTCATATCCAGTATGGCGTTGGCCTGCTCTTCTGACAACCCGAAATTACTCATCAGCCCTTCTCGTGCCTCCCTGTCATCTTCGGCACTTCTGATGATTTTAACCACTTCGTCCAGGTGATTAAGAGCAATACGCAGTCCTTCTACTATATGCAGCCTCTTCCTGGCTACCTCCAGCTCATACATGGTACGCCTGGTGGTAATAGTTTTCCGGTGATCGAGGTAAAGAGACATCATTTCTTTCAGGTTCAACACGCGAGGCACCGAATCCACCAATGCCAGCATGGTAACGCCAAAAGTTTCCTGCATCTGGGTATGTTTGTAGAGCTGGTTGAGGACTATCTGCGGAGAAATATCCTTGCGGGTTTCGATAACAATTCGAATACCGGTGCGATCACTCTCATCCCTCAGATCGGTAATACCTTCTATCTTCTTTTCCCTTACCAACTCGGCAATCTTTTCTACCAAACGGGCTTTATTCACCAGATAAGGAAGTTCGTTTACTATGATCTGGTACCTGCCGTTCTTGATTTCCTCGATTTGAGTTTTGCTGCGGACCTTGATGGTACCCCGGCCTGTGGTGTAGGCATCTCTGATGCCCTTGATCCCGTTGATTATCGCTCCGGTGGGAAAATCCGGGGCTATGACAACCTTCATCAATTCGCTTATATCAATATCCGGATTATCCAACAGCAGGATCAACCCGTCAACTACCTCCCCCAGATTATGGGGAGGAATATTGGTGGCCATGCCGACGGCTATCCCGGCCGCTCCGTTTATAAGCAGATTGGGAACCCTTGATGGTAATACTTCCGGCTCCTCTCGGGTATCATCGTAGTTGGGCTTGAATGAAACCGTATTCTTTTCGATGTCCGCCAGCATCTCGGTAGCTATAGGTGCCATGCGGACCTCGGTGTACCGCATAGCTGCAGCCGAATCACCGTCAATGGAACCAAAGTTGCCATGCCCATCAACCAGCGGATAACGAAAGGAGAACCCCTGGGCCATCCTCACCATGGCATCATAAACCGCCGCATCACCGTGAGGATGATACTTTCCTAAAACCTCCCCTACCAGGTTGGCTGATTTTCGATGGGGTTTATCAGGAGTCATGCCCTGTTCATACAGGGCATACAGAATCCGGCGGTGAACCGGCTTCAGCCCATCTCTGACATCCGGCAGTGCGCGCGATACAATAACACTCATTGAATAATCGAGGAATGAGCGCTTGACCTCTTTCTCAATATCAATGGGTATTATTCTGGAGCTTTCAGCTTTCAAATTTATTCCTCCCAGTTTGAGATTATCCGTTTATCATATATAACATTCCTTATTCGGTCGGTAAATCGTAATTGCACAGAAATAGTCTAACATATTAAAACAGGATTAAACAGTTAGTGCTGGGTTGTACACCCAAAGAAAAACAGCGCCCTGATGACGCTGTTTTTCTTTGGGATTTGCTGGATTAATGCTCTCAATGCAGCTTCGAGGCCCACTTCCTAATTTCGGCGATGGCGTCCTCGTCAATATCTCCATCCCACTTGAAACCGGGGGCAATGAGATCCGCTCTCAGTTCCCGGGATTTCTCCTCCAGCAGGTCAACGGCTCGGCAGTATTCCTCCCAACTGCTGTCCCCGGGACCGAAAACGGCCACCTTTTTTCCACTCAGGTCCAGCCGATCCATCTCTTCGAAAAAATCCTGGAAGTCTTCCTGTAACTCACCTTCATTCCAGGTTGAAGAACCCAGCAGTATGAGATCATAGTCCAAGATATCATCGGGAGATATGTCGGCCACATTCTGGACAGTAACATCCAATCTTGATTGCAGTTCTTCCGCTACCGCTCCGGCAAGGCTCTCGGTGTTACCGGTATTGGAGCCATAGACGATGATTGCTCTCTCCAAAGGAATCCCTCCTAAAAACTTGTCGCAACATTATTATGAGAGTACCTCCTCCAGATTATCCTTTTATTTCGGGTACCTCAGCCGGGTCCAGGTTCATAAAGTATGAAGTTATGGGGCAGTATACGGAATAGTGATTTGTATCTACCGGAGGAGGTGAGAATATGCCGAGTTTGACCAATATGGAACTCGACAGCCTGCGGGAACTGATAATGGAGGAATCCCTGGCTGCAAGCAAGTTTGCTGCCTATGCTCAAACCGCAACCGATACGGCTCTAAAGAATCACCTGAACAAGGCTTCGCAAGAAGCCGGCCGCAATGTTAAGACCCTCAAACAATTCTTATCCTAG
>LFRU01000020.1 GCA_001512495.1 Syntrophothermus sp. DTU052
TTCGTCAAGCTGCTGCCGCCGGGAACCTATCCTCAGACCAGGTGGGTCTACGGCAGCAATTATGTTCATATAGGGGTTTACACCAATCCGGATGAGGGCCGGGTTATAGTCATCACCGCGATTGACAACCTGACCAAGGGGGCTGCCGGCCAGGCGGTGCAGAACTTTAACCTGCTCTTCGGCCTGGATGAGGCGGAGGCTCTAAAAGCCCCGGCCATATACCCGTAGATAATGGGATTCTGGTAACCGTAATTAATGGGAAGGCGGGATACCGGGTGGTTGATTAGCAGATGCCTGTCTTCCGCGTCATGGTGGGACGATGGGATAGCGGTGGGTTGGTTGGGGAAAGCATATCAGTATCAGCGGAATTTATGTGTAACAGGAGGAATTCATGTCTTGAAAATGGTTCAAGAGGGAGTAACGTTTCCCCAGGGGTTTCTGGCCTCGGGGATTGAGGCTCATATCAAGAAACAGGGTAGGGACCTGGCGGTTGTCTATTCCGAGTATCCCTGCCAGGCAGCCGGGGTATTCACTACCAATAAGGTGCAGGCTTCCTGTGTTGCTTACACCCGCCGGGCGGTGGAGAAGGGCCCGGTTCGAGCTCTGGTGGTGAACAGCGGCAATGCCAACGCCTGCACCGGTCCCCAGGGGGTGGAGGATACCCTGCAGATGGCTCACTTGGTGGCCGGGGAGTTAAGTATTAATTCCCATGAGGTCCTGGTGGCCTCAACCGGGGTGATTGGGGTCAACCTGCCCATGGATCAAGTCGCCAGGGGTATTAAACAGGCCTGCAGCCTCCTGTCTCGGGACGGGGGAGAAAATGCATCTGCAGCCATAATGACTACCGATACCGTTCCCAAGCAGGTGGGAGCCGAATTTACAATCGGGGACCGGGTGGTGAGGATAGGAGCCATGGCCAAGGGTTCGGGGATGATACACCCCAATATGGCCACCATGCTGGCCTTTATCACTACCGATGCGGCAGTAACCCGTGATTGCCTCCAAGGGGCTCTACGTGACGCTACCGCCGTTTCGTTTAACATGATCAGTGTCGATGGTGATACGTCTACCAACGATATGGCCGTGATAATGGCCAATGGGCAGGCGGGGAATGAGATAATAAAAGGTCCGGCTTCCGAGGGCTACTCTATCTTCAAACAGGCTCTGGACCAGGTGTGCATGGCTCTGGCCCAAATGATAGCCCGGGACGGAGAGGGGGCCACGCGCCTGATCGAGGTGGAGGTGGCCGGAGCCAGGGATGACGGCGAGGCCAAGACGGTGGCCCGCTCTGTTGTGTCATCGAACCTTTTCAAGGCGGCTGTCTACGGAGAGGATGCCAATTGGGGCAGGATAATCTGTGCTGCCGGCTACTCCGGAGTCGACATTAACCCTGATACGGTAGATATCTGGCTGGGCCGGCAGCAGGTGGCTCGCAACGGGAGCGGGATGCCTTTCGACGAGGAACGGGCCCGGGAAGACCTGGCTCAGGAAGTGGTCAAGATCAGGTTGGTTCTTAACCAGGGGACCGGCCGGGCTACAGCCTGGGGATGCGACCTGACCTACGATTATATAAGGATAAACGCCAGCTACCGAAGCTGAGAATAATAAAGAGATATTTTTTACAATAAATAGAGCCACGGCCGGGTGCCTGGCCGGTCCCGAACACGGGAAGGATGGTGCAGGAGAGCGTGGCCGTGATGATGAGGGGAGATAATATGGTTTCGGTATTCGAAAAGGCCCAGATCATTGTGGAGGCACTGCCGTACATAAAGGCATTTTACGGCCGGACTGTAGTGGTGAAGTATGGAGGAGCAGCTATGGGGGCTCCGGAATTGCAGGATGCAGTAATGCAGGACCTGGTGCTTATGAAGTACGTGGGGATGAACCCGGTTGTAGTTCATGGCGGGGGGCCCGGAATCACCAGCATGCTTAACCGACTGGGGATCAAAACCAGGTTTGTCAAGGGGCTGCGGGTTACCGATCCGGAAGTGATGGAAGTTGTGGAGATGGTCCTGGTAGGCAAGATCAACAAGCAGATCGTAGCGGGTATCAATAGGTGTGGCGGCAAGGCCATCGGTCTGTCCGGGAAGGACGGGGCTCTGATCCAGGCGGTACAGATGAATGGGGCCGAAGAACTGGGCTGTGTAGGAGAGGTTACCTGTATCAATCCCTGTGTTCTGAAACCGCTGGTGGAGGCTGGTTACATTCCGGTGATAGCCCCTATCGGCATTGGGCAGGATGGCATGACCTACAACATAAATGCCGACCATGTTGCCAGCAAGATTGCGGTGGCTCTGGAGGCCGACAAGCTGATTCTCCTGACCGACGTCCCCGGGATCCTGGCCGAACCGGACAATCCTTCCACCCTGATCTCCAGCATACGGGTGTCTGAAATACCTGATCTGATCACTGCCGGGATAATCAGCGGGGGGATGATCCCCAAAGTCGAGTGCTGCATCCACGCCCTGGAAAACGGGGTTGCCCGGACCCACATCGTAGACGGGCGGGTTCCCCATTCCATCCTGCTGGAGGTCTTAACCGACCAGGGAAGCGGAACTATGGTGGTTCGGGGATAAGAGCAACACCGACCCCTGTTTATAGTAAGGAGAGGAACCGCTGTTTAGGTGCCGCCAGTTGACATAACCGTGCACCCGGGCCGTGGGCCCCACCGGGGAGAGAGCCGGCGGCGACCGTGGGGATGGAGGAAGAGGAGGTTGTTTTTTTGAATAACCAGACAGTTATTGATAAGGGACAGCAGTACGTAATGAACACCTACGGGCGTACTCCTGTAGCCCTGGTTAAAGGCCGGGGGAGCCGGGTGTGGGATGCTGAAGGCAAGCAGTACCTTGACTTTATGAGCGGGATCGCCGTCTGTGCCCTGGGCCATGCCCACCCGGAATTGACCGCGGTTTTGCGGGAGCAGGGTGAGAAGTTGTGGCACTGTTCCAATATATACTGGAATGTTCCCCAGGTGGAACTGGCGGAGAAACTCTGCCGGGCCACAGGCATGGATAAGGCCTTCTTTGCCAACAGCGGGGCGGAGGCCAACGAAGGAGCCATCAAGTTGGCCCGCAAGTACTTCCGGCGTCAGGGGCGCAACCGCTACCGGATTATCGCTTTTCGGAACTCATTCCACGGGCGAACCACCGGCGCCCTGGCTCTTACCGGACAGACCAAGTACCAGCAGGGATTTGAGCCTTTACTGCCCGGGGTTGATTTCGCTGAATTCAACAACCTGGCGTCGGTTAAAGCCCTCATAACCGATGAGACCTGTGCTGTTATGGTGGAACCCATTCAGGGTGAGGGGGGTATAAACGCCGCTGATCCTTCCTTCATGCAGGGACTTCGGGATTTGTGCACCGAGGAAGGGATCCTTTTGATCCTGGACGAGGTTCAGTGCGGATTGGGCCGCACAGGGAAGATGATGGGGTACCAGCAGTATAACATCAAGCCCGACATAGTAACACTGGCCAAGGCTCTGGGTGGAGGATTCCCCATCGGTGCCCTGCTGGCTGACAGCGAAGTAGCGGGCGGTTTTGTCCCCGGAGACCATGCGTCCACCTTCGGGGGGAATCCCCTGGCCTGTGCCGTAGGCCTTAAGATGATGGAGATAATATTTGCTCCTTCCTTCCTGGAACAGGTTCAAGCCACCGGCGAATACCTGCGCCAGAAGCTGGAAGGGATAGCCGGGAGGGACGGGAGAGCCGTCACCGTTAAAGGGCTGGGGCTGCTGCTGGGTATTGAGTTTGCGGCGGAGGTCAAAGGACTAGTTGATATCTGTCTTAAGAATGGACTGCTGCTCATCTCTGCCGGGCCCCGGGTACTGAGGTTGGTACCGCCCCTGAATATAACTCGGGGCGAGGTGGAGGAAGCGGTCGGCATTCTGGAGCAGTCCCTGCAGGAATGGGACCCATAATGGGCTCCTCCCGGGAGGGGATGCCGGATACTGCTGGGGAGAGAGGACCGTATCACACAGCATCGTTCCAGGCCTGACCACCTGATGTGTGAGGGTAGCTGTATGAAAGGGGATAAGATAAATGGCCTTGGCTATGAACCCGGTTTTTAAGGGAAGGGACTTTATATCTATTCATGATTTTAACCCGGACGAGATTGCCTACATACTCCAGTTTGCACTCCAGTTGAAAAAGATGCAGCAGGAAGGAAAACCTCACCCGGTGCTGGCAGGCAAGACCCTGGGCATGTTATTCCAGAAGCCGTCCACTCGTACCCGGGTATCGTTCGAAGTGGGCATATACCAACTGGGAGGATACCCGCTCTTTCTGAGTCCCAAGGATATGCAGTTGGGGCGGGGAGAGACTATCAAGGATACTGCTCTAACCCTGTCCCGGTATCTCAACGGGATAATGATCCGGACCTTCAGTCATGACGAGGTCCTGGAACTGGCGGAACATGCCACCATTCCGGTTATCAACGGCTTGACCGATTTCCTTCATCCCTGTCAGGTAATGGGGGATCTGATGACCATACTGGAATACAAGAAAACCCTTAAGGGCATCAAGCTGGCCTTCATTGGAGACGGCAATAATGTCGCTCATTCCCTGCTCTTCGGCGGGGCGAAAACCGGAATGGATGTGGTAATCGGGTGTCCGCGGGGGTATGAGCCCCGGGAGGAGGTCCTGCAAGCCGCCAGGCAGGATGCCCTGGAAACCGGGGCCCGATTGTGGGTGGTCGAGGACCCCTACGAAGCGGTGGAAAACGCCGATGTTGTGTACACCGACGTATGGGCCAGCATGGGACAGGAGAAGGTAGCGGAGGAGAAGGAGAAACACTTCGCCCTTTTTCAGGTTAACCGGAGGATGCTGGACCTGGCTAAACCTGATGCGATTGTGATGCACTGCCTGCCGGCCAAACGAGGTCGGGAGATTACCGACGAGGTGATGGACGGTCCCAATTCCATAGTCTTTGATGAGGCCGAAAACCGTTTGCATATCCAAAAGGCCATCATGGCACTGGTTATGCAGTGAGTCTCTCGCCAAGGGGTAGCATAATTGTGGGCACTGGTTTGAAAATGCGGACAGTATCAGCAGGGGATATCGAGAACCTGATCGGCTTCTGGCGCTCCATTGACGGTGTGGGTCTGGGAAAAGGCGATGACCGGGAATCCCTGGAGCGGTTTATCCGCCGGAACCCAACCACCTGCTTCCTGCTCACTGAAGAGGAGAGGGTGGTTGGAAGCGTCCTGGGCGGCTTTGACGGCCGCCGCGGGTACATCTACCACCTGGCCGTATGCCCGGAGAAGCGCCGACAGGGGTGGGGCCGGGTGTTGATGGATGCAGTATGCCGAGAGCTGGAGAAGCTCGGTGCCCACAAGATTCACCTGTTTGTACTAAATAACAATCATCACGCGCTGGAGTTTTACCGGTACCTGGGCTGGGAGCACCGCACTGATATCCGGGTGATGTCCAGTGATAGAAGTATCGAAAAACACCGTACCGATTAATACTCCCGCCTGCCGGTCAGTTGACTCTAAGGAAGGCAGATGGTAGAAGGAGAGATGATAGTGGCAAAACAACGGATACTTATTATGGGAGCTGCCGGCCGAGACTTTCACAACTTCAACACCTACTTTCGAGGAAACCCCGAATACGAAGTAGTGGCTTTTACCGCCACCCAGATCCCGGATATTGAAGGGAGACGCTATCCGGCTGAACTCGCCGGTGAGGGCTATCCGGAAGGCATCCCTATATATTCTGAGGAGGAACTGCCTGAACTTATTAAGAGGCTTGGAGTAGACCAGGTGGTCTTCGCCTACAGCGACGTATCTCACCTCTACGTTATGCATAAAGCCTCGCTGGTTAATGCGCTGGGGGCTGATTTCCGGCTGATGGGGCCCAACAAGACCATGCTCAGATCGACCAGGAAGGTGGTTGCGGTAACTGCAGTCCGAACCGGCAGCGGGAAGAGCCAGACCACCCGTTACGTCGGCAGGATACTGACCGAGGCCGGGAAAAAAGTGGCGGTTATCCGTCATCCCATGCCCTATGGGAGGCTGGAAGAGCAGGTGGTCCAGAGGTTTGCCACCTATGAGGACCTGGACCTCCATAAGTGTACCATTGAGGAACGGGAAGAGTATGAGCCTCATATCGACATGGGCATGGTAGTCTACGCGGGGGTTGACTACGAAACCATCTTGCGCCGGGCGGAGCAGGAAGCGGACATAATCCTGTGGGATGGGGGCAACAACGACCTGCCTTTCTATTACACCGACCTGCATATTGTCGTAGTGGATCCGCACCGGGCCGGCCATGAGACCACTTACCATCCCGGGGAGACCAACCTGCGACGGGCCGATATAGCAGTCATAAACAAGGTTGACTCAGCGGATGCCAGAGCGGTGGAGGCCGTAAAAGCTGCGGTGGCCGCCAACAACCCCGGAGCGGAGATCATCATGGCCAACTCGCCGATAACGGTTGATGAACCGGACCTTATAAAGGGCAAGCGGGTCCTGGTAGTCGAAGACGGCCCCACCCTGACCCACGGGGATATGGCCTACGGCGCGGGGATGATTGCCGCTGAAAAGCTGGGGGCCGCCCAGTTGATTGACCCCCGCCCCTTTGCCGTGGGTTCCATCAAAAAGACCTTCGAGAAATATAACCACCTGGAAAAGCTGCTGCCGGCCATGGGTTACGGCCAAAACCAGATTGCCGAGCTGGCGGAGACCATCAACCGCTCACCGGCGGAGACTGTGATTATCGGAACTCCTATCGATCTGCGCCGGGTAATGAAGCTGGATAAACCGGCGGTAAGGGTAAGATACGAGCTGGAAGAGATCGGGACCCCACGCCTGGCAGAACTGCTCCAGCGGGTGATGTAGCCCGGTCTCAATAACAGGGGTTTGGCAACTGAATTGACAGTATTAAGCCGGTCCCCATGGCCTCCCGTGCCGCCCGGCGGCACGGGATGTTTTTGGTGCGACCGGGGGATGCTGACTAGTCGTGGTAGGCAGGGGTTAGGGCCCCGCCTACCACGAAATGGATCAATCGGGAACCACCATAACCTTGATGCAGTTATCCAGACGCTCGCCGAAGATGCGGTAGCCCTCCAGGATATTGCTCAGGGTCACCTCGTGAGTAATCAGCGGGGTAACGTCTATCTTGCCAAATTCAATCAGTTTAAGGAGGCGGCTCATCTCATGCAGTGAGGTGTAGCCCGACACCATGGTCAGGTTCTTGTAGAACAGCTTTAATAGGGCAACGTTGACATGGAAGGGGCTCATTCCGATCATGGAGATAAACCCGCCCTTGGCCGTGCACGCCAGGCAGTCATCAATGGTTTGCGGGGTAGCTGCTGCATCAATGGAAAGCTGTACCCCTACCCCTCCGGTCAGGCCGCGGATCTCCCGGGCCGCTCTGGCTTCCCCGGCATTGATCACATGCGTGGCACCCATCTTGAGGGCCGTCTCCAGACGGTAATCCTCCAGGTCAACTGCAATAAGGCGGGCGGGGCTGAACAGCTTGGCCGAAGCCACCGCACATAGACCGACCGGACCGCAGCCGAAAACGGCGATATCATCGCCGGGCTGTGGGGGACGGTAGGTAACACCGATGTAACCGGTAGACAGCACATCACCGACCAGAAGAGCCTGCTTGAAGGAGACGCTGTCTGGAATCTTGACTACGCTGTTGTCTGCGTAGGGAATCCTGGTGTATTCAGCCTGGACACCGGGGAGGTCTCCTTTGTTTTTACCGGCACCGAACATCAGGTCTTTTTCACAGGCATAATGCCTGCCGGCCCGGCACTCGGGACAGGTACCGCAGGCTACCCCACCGGGAATGACCACCCGGTCACCGGGCTTGAAATTCTTGACGAAAGGACCCACCTCTTCAACGATGCCGACGCCCTCATGGCCAATAATAAAATTGGGCGTCATGGGAACCTCGCCGCTGACAAAATGAAGGTCACTACCACATATCGAGGCGGCGGTAACCTTAACGATCATGTCGTGGCCTTCTTTCAGGGTCGGCTTTTCAGTCTCTTCCAGGGATAACTTGAGACCGTCACGGAGAAATAGTGCTTTTATTTTTGACACCCCCAGGATTAATAATAACGACGCCAACTAGCTGCCTTAATTATAGCAATTTGTCGCATTTTGCGATATTAGGCTGGAGATAATTATAAGGTTAAAGTCATTCCCGGGAGCAATAATAGTAGAAAAGAGATTGAAGGGGTGCGATTATGACAAGTTTAAAACCAGGGGAGATTGCTCCACATGATGGGTTTTACATCATCCGCGGGTACAGCGTATTTCTGCGCCAGGGACAGGTAATGCCTGCTATAAGTCCGGAAATTCCAGAGATCGAGACCGAAGTAACCTCGTACCTGACGGAAAACAGCGAGGAACAGTGAGACTACCAATCCACACAAAGAGTGAGATTGTGAAGGCAGGCCGGATCCGGCCTGCCTCGGAGCGTTAGAAGCGCTGCTTGGGTTTGAAGGTATTGCAGTCGGTTTCTTCAGTGCTTGAAGAGTTGGGCGGTTTGACTTCGATTTGTTCAGCCATACACTTATCCCCGCTCTGGTAGTAGTAGCAGGTGTCAACTACGCACTTAACCCGGCTGATCGGTTCTGTCACGCGGCTGATTTTTTCCACAGCTTCACCTCCTTTGCCAAAGGGCTTGAAAAGCCCGCATTACAATATTGCATAAATCCGACGCGGGATATTCAGGAATATTCCAGTACTTGTGGCGGGAGCGCGACTTTTTGAGCCGACCGGCGGACGGATAATCCGTAATACAGTCCAGCGACTGCAGGGTGGAATTGATTTTCCGAAAAGCAGGACCGCGGCGAAGGCCCGGTCGAAGGTGCCTGACAAGAGAAAACAGCCTTGCGGCACCGAATCTCCAGGGTTGCTGTTATGTTATAATCTTTTTTAGCCGGATTTTTTCTAACCTGAGACGCTTAAACTGCAAAAACAGGAGCTGACCGGTTGGCTTAATCGGCGGGAACTGTTCAAACGGTGACCTGAACTCAAACCGGTTGGATATGCGGGTGATTAACGGCCGGCTTTGGGAATGGAGGAATTGCCTTGCGTATTATTCTAATCAGACATGGATCGACAATTTGGAATGAGGAAGGAAAGTACCAGGGTACCATAGATGTACCCCTGAGTGATAGAGGACGACAGGAAGCTGAAATGGTCGCAGAGAGATTGCGGGAAGAAAAGATCAAGGCTATTTATTCCAGTAATCTGGGGCGCGCCCGCGAGACGGCTGAAATAATCGCTCGTCCCCACGGGCTTCCGGTTCAGGTTATTGATGAACTCGGGGAGATAAACTTTGGGGATTGGGAAGGTCTGACCGCCCAGGAGATAAAGGATAAATTCGGAGAACAAGCATACCGCACCTGGCTGGAGGATCCGGTAAACGCCGATATATCAGGAGGAGACAGGATAACGGATTTTGCCGAGCGGGTAATTCGAGGGTTTGACCGGATTATCCATGCCCACCGGGATGATACGGTGGTAGTAGCTACTCATGGCGGGGCTCTGATGGTTTTGGGCTGCCACCTCCACGGTGATGATTTAAGCTGTTTCAGGAAGTACTATCATCATAACGCCGCCATCAGTGTGGTGGAACTCGAGGGCGATGTCTTCCAGATTAAACAACTGAACTCCCGTGAACACCTGCGGGAGGTCGGCGAGTAACTGTTGGAGAAGAGAGAAAAGACGTATGTAATTCCGGGGAGGACGTCTTAACCCCAAAACCTCGGAACCGGTGGATGAATTAAACGCTCTCATTCACTTTGATTCCCGCCTGTACTAACAGGATTTAGCAAACCGTCATGGTATTCCAGTTAACAACCAGGTAACCCGGGCATAAGATGTACTACCTTAAGTCCGGGAGGGTTGAATATGTCACATGATTACATACTTACCATGGCGATTCCCGTTATAAATGGCCTGGCGGAGGTGGCGAAAAGGGCCGGTCTTTCCAACCGGTACGTTCCTCTGCTGGCGGTTGGACTAGGCTTGATAGCCGGAATCGGACTCCGTAATCCGGAGGAATCAATGGCTGTTGCCGTCCTGCAAGGGCTGGTCATCGGACTATCTGCGGTTGGTCTCTACAGTGGTACCCGGAACGTCCTGGGGAAGAGCTCAAACGGGAAAGGGAGCGGCAGGGATAATTCCTTATGGGGCCGCAAATAATATGAGCACAAGCGGGGATCTTCCCATTTGAAATTTGGCCGGTAAGTTGATAATATGTATAGCGTAGAAGGATAGGCCGATGTGGCTCAGTGGCAGAGCAGCTGATTCGTAATCAGCAGGTCGCCGGTTCAAATCCGGCCATCGGCTCCATCTGAAACCAAGGCCCCTCATAGCGCGAGGGGTTTTTGTGTGAGCAAAAGAGAAAACCCGCTACCAGGCTTAACGGCTTGAAAGCAGGTTTTGTCTGCATTATGACATAAAAACATCGCGATGCAGCATCGTAATTATGGCGTAAATATGTTTGGGTTCGAAAAGGTATCATTCCACAGGTGCGGAGGTTAGTATAACTGAATACCATTAAAACAGTGATTCGTGTACTCCCCTAGAACGGATTACTGTCTTCAGCGTTGGTTTGAAGTTCCACATTGGTAAAATCTTTAACAATATCTTCTACTACCTCTACCTGTAATATTTCATTGTTTTTCATGAATCTAAACAATCCATTATTAAAGTCGGTACAGACTTCTTTAAAGAAAATGCCTTCATAAACGGCGTCCTTTGTACATTTGAAGCATAGGCGGTAGTGTTCGTCATCCTTCACCAGGTAAGCCCGCACACCTTTTTCATAATTGCGGTCAGGATCTTTAAGATAACGAGCAACCGAGATGATATGAAGGTCTACGAAAGGTATTTCTCGTATTAACGAATTAACGATGGACTCTTTGGCAATCTGTTCCCAGCGGGTTTGGGGTGATTGGCCCATAATTATTTGGGTTATTCCTTTTTCACGGGCAACTTCAGCGATTACTTTGTAGGTGGGACGTTCTTCGTTATCCTTTAGGATAAAAGCGTCGGCATTATTATCTTCGGCTAATCGTTTCCACTTGTTAATGTAATAGGATTTTTCGGCATCCAGTTCTTCAAAAGGTTTTCGATCCACAGTCAAAATATAGAGGGGGCAGTTAAAAACATGGGCAATTTTACAGCCGCGCTGTATCAGCTTTTCACCGTTGGGCCCGTAATAGACGCATACAAGAATACTTTCGTCCGTGCGTTTTTTCTTTTTCAGCATTCTGCCTTTCACCTCGGAAACGTGATGTAAATCGTTGGATACCAGGAACCATTGTATGAATATTAACGGATGCCCTGACATTGAGTCAATCCTTAAAAAATGTTTAAATAATGGTAAGTCCATACTGTCGCGAGCGACAAGTCAAGCTGGGACAAGTTCTTGGACTTTGGGCAAGCGGAAATAATAACATGGAAGCGCTCAATAGGCGGACAGCATCCGATAGCAGCCGGCAAAGCCGCATATTATAGATGGCTGTTCATTTTGCGGTAGACTTAACCTTGAACGACCAACTCAAGAGAAGAGGAAGCATCTACTGAGAGTTCATGGCATTGGTTCCCGGAGAGGTGGGGTTGATAG
Organism: Syntrophothermus sp. DTU052; assembly: GCA_001512495.1. Lineage (GTDB taxonomy): Bacteria > Bacillota > Syntrophomonadia > Syntrophomonadales > DTU052 > DTU052. The sequence goes on from LFRU01000020.1 coordinate 11,595, forward strand.
GGGGGTACCCACTGGAATACCCCCATCTTTCGGTCAAATCCTGTAGGGCGCTCGGATTGCTCTCCAGCATTGCTCTATCCACCGCCAGGCAAAGGCCAACATTATTATCCCCATTATTCGAAATTACATTATTACACAAAATTTGTTACACTCTAGC
>LFRU01000090.1:0-17914 GCA_001512495.1 Syntrophothermus sp. DTU052
TGGTTATCCCGTACCCTTTAGAGCAGGGTACATTGTGCCAATAAGGGTGGTACCGCGGGAAAACCAACCTCTCGTCCCTTGGGGATGAGGGGTTTTGTTTTTGCCCTGGTGCTCTTGAGGAAGGAGGGATAAGCTAATTACAATAGAATAGCACTTAGGGTTCGCGATTTCCATGGGTCTATGTCATCGAATTCAAACGAAACCAGCGACAATTAAGGTTAAAATGATAAGGGAATCACAACGATCCGGTGGTGAGCATATGCTGATCGGCCTGCAGGTGACCGGGGGTTACGATGGCGGAATACATGAAATTATACGGCTGTTTTTCCCCCGGTGCCGGGTGACTTATGAGCCTGTCGATACCGACCTCAAGGTGGATATACGGGTAAAGGAAGGTCCGGGGTACCTGGAGCTTACCGGGGAGCTGCGGGGGATGCTGGAAAAAACCGAGCAGAGCCGACTCTTTTCCGCTGAACCCGGGGAGGTAAAAAGAGAGGTGCGGTCTTTCACTTACCGCCTGTTAATGGAAGCCACCTCTATGAACCCCAGTCCCTATGGTATTCTTACCGGCGTGAGGCCGACCAAACTGGTTCACCGCTACCTCGATAACGGGTATTTCGAGGGTGAGATACAAAGGGAACTCAGGGATAAATACCTGGTGGAACCCGAAAAGGCAGGACTGCTTACGGAGGTGGCTGTAAGGAACCGGCCTTTTCTGCTGGGCCCGGAGCAGGTCAAGAGATGTTTGGGGGTCTATGTGGGCATCCCCTATTGCCCCACCCGCTGTCATTACTGCTCCTTCCCGGCTTACCCGCTGGAGCACCGACCCGGCCTGGCCGAGTTCTTCTCCGCACTGCTCCAGGAGTTGAGCCGTATCGGCCGGGTTCTTAATGAGTTGGACCTTGCTGTTGATAACCTTTATGTGGGCGGGGGTACACCGACGGTATTGGGGGCCTTTGAGTGGGAACAGCTGCTCGACGTGTTAAACCGCTATTATTTGGGAACAGAAACCGAATTTACGGTGGAAGCGGGCCGTCCTGATACCCTGAACGGCGAAGTGTTGAGGCTGCTGGTGGCGGGGGGAGTTAACCGCATGTGTGTAAACCCCCAGACTATGAATGATGAGACCTTGAACCTGATCGGCAGGCGGCATACCGCCCAGATGGTAAGGTCAGGATATGAACTGGTCCGTTCCGCCGGTATCAAGCAGGTCAATATGGATTTGATTGTAGGATTACCGGGCGAGGGGCCGGCTGAGCTGGAGAAGAGCCTGCAGGAGGTGATGCGGCTTAAGCCTGAGGGCATAACCATTCACCACCTGGCCTGGAAACGGGGTTCCGTCTGGCAGATGCAGGAGGCGGCTCTGGAGCAAAACGGAGCCGATATCGGTGATGATGCCAGGAGCATTATGTCCTCCGCCGGCTACCTGCCCTACTACCTGTATCGTCAAAAATACATGGCCGGCAACCAGGAGAATATCGGCTATGCCCTCCCTGGGTGCTTCAGCAGGTATAATATCCGAGTTATTGAGGAACGGCAGACCATTATCGGACTGGGTGGAGGCGCAGCCAGCAAGTATGTGGATCCGCACACCTGGAAGCTGACTACCTTACATTATCCCAAAGACCCGGCAGCCTACATCAAGAGGGTGGAAGAGTTGATAAATGCCCAAGTTGACAAGCTTAGGGCCTTATCCTAGAATAAATTCTAGTGTTTTTCGGCAAATCCAGCATAACGAACCGGAGGAAGAAAAATGGAAATCTCGGGACCTAGAGGGACCCACGATATACTGCCTGACGAATCCCCCTTTTGGCAGATCATGGAGAAAAACCTGCGCCAGATGGCAGAATTGTACGGCTATTCAGAGGTACGCCTGCCGATCTTCGAACATACCGAGCTTTTTGAACGTGGGGTTGGAGATTCCACCGACATCGTCCAGAAAGAGATGTATACCTTTATGGATCGTGGGGACCGCAGCCTAACCCTGAGGCCGGAGGGCACTGCATCATGTGCCCGGGCGTTTATTGAGCACCGGGTTTACAACCAGGCCCAACCGACCAAATGGTTTTATATCGGTCCCATGTTCAGGTATGACCGCCCCCAGGCCGGCAGATATCGCCAGTTTCACCAGTTTGGCCTGGAGGTGTTTGGAAGCCGGGATCCGAATGTGGATGCCGAAGTTATTGCCCTGCTGGTGCGTATGGTTCAGAGGCTGGGTATAAGGGAAGCCCGACTGCACTTGAATACTGTGGGCTGTCCCGACTGCCGACCCCTGTACCGGGAAAGGATGCTCCAGTACATGGCGCCCTTCGCCGGCGAACTATGCAATGACTGTCGGCAGAGGATGGATAAGAATCCGCTGCGGGTTTTGGACTGCAAGAATTCCCGCTGCCGGGAAGTGGTGAAAGATGTTCCCACCATCAACAGCTACCTCTGTGACCGATGTGGGCAGCACTTTGAACAGGTCCGGAGCATGCTGGCGGCTTACAAAGTTGATTATGTGATTGATTCCCGGCTGGTGCGGGGACTGGACTACTATACCAATACTGCTTTCGAACTGCTGGTCCCGGACCTGGGGGCTCAAGCCGCCGTTGGGGGTGGCGGCAGATATGACGGCCTTATTGAGGAGTGCGGCGGACCGCCTACTCCCGGTATCGGCTTTGCCATCGGCCTGGAACGCCTCCTGCTGGCGGCCCGCAAACAGGACCCCGGAATCTGGAAGCGACCGCCGATGATGGAGGTATTTGTGGCCGTCGCCGACAGGGAATATGATACTCAGGCCTGTCTACTGCTGGATCGGCTCCGTCGGTCGGGGATCAAGGCTGACAAGGACTATATGGATAGAAGCCTCAAAGCGCAGATGAAATATGCCGGTAAAAGTGAAGCGCGGATAGTGGTAGTTATCGGGGAGGAAGAGATCAGGAACGATTCTTATGTGCTGCGAGACATGATGCACAAGGAACAGCAGGAGGTCCCTTCAAGCCAGATTGTTGACAGAATTAAGTCCATTTTGGTCACATCTTAAGGAGGAAGTAGGAATGGCATTAAAAAGAACTCATACTATTCAGGAGCTAAGCCCCCGTATGGCAGGACAGACAGTTGTACTTGCCGGATGGGTCAATACCCGACGTGACCATGGAGGACTGATTTTTGTGGACCTGCGGGACCGCTCGGGACTGGTACAGGTGGTATTCAACCCCGAGATCAGCAAACCCGCCTTTGAATTGGCCGAGAGGATCCGCAGCGAGTATGTCATCGCTATTGCCGGGATTGTGAGAATGCGGCCGGAAGGCACGGTTAATCCAAATCTGCCTACCGGTGAAATCGAGGTTTACGCCTCGGAACTGGAGTTGTTCAACACTGCCAAAACCCCTCCCTTCTACCTGGAGGATAACATTGAAGTTGATGAGCTGCTGCGGCTCCGCTACCGGTATCTCGATATCCGGCGCCAGGAGATGAAAAACAACATGATGCTGCGCCACCGGGTGATTAAATCGATGCGTGATTTCTTGGATCAGCGCGGTTTTCTGGAGATCGAGACCCCCATTCTGACGAGAAGCGCACCGGAGGGGGCGCGGGATTATCTGGTACCCAGCCGTGTACGCCCCGGGGAGTTTTACGCTTTACCTCAGTCCCCCCAGATATTCAAGCAGATCCTTATGGTAGCCGGGATTGAGAAATACTACCAGGTGGCCCGCTGTTTCCGCGACGAGGACCTGAGGGCAGACCGACAGCCTGAGTTTACCCAACTGGATATCGAGATGTCGTTCATCGACGAAGAAGACATAATGGAACTGACGGAGTCCATGCTGGTCCGGGCCTTTGCTGATGGCATCGACCGGGAGGTATCCATCCCCTTTCCCCGGATAACTTATGACGAAGCCATGAAATCTTACGGGAGTGATAAACCCGATATGCGTTTCGGGCTGATCATTCAGGACCTTACCGATCTGCTGCAGGCTTCGGAATTCAAGGTTTTCGCTACCGCTATCAACAGCGGGGGCGTGGTCAGGGCCATAAATGCCCCCGGTTGTGCTTCCCTGTCACGCAAGGAAATTGATGAACTGGTTCAGCAGGCCATTGATCTGGGGGCCAGAGGTTTGGCCTGGATACAGGTCACCGAAGAAGGCATGAAGTCACCGATTGTCAAATTTATCAGTCCCCGGGACCTGGAGGGTATTGCCTCCCGCCTGGAGGCCAAACCCGGCGATCTGCTGCTGTTCTGCGCGGATTTTGAAGATACTGTGGCTCGGGTTCTCGGTGGAATCAGGCTTGAGCTCGGCAGGCGGTTGCAGCTTATCGATGAAGATGCTTTCAACTTTGTTTGGGTTACCGACTTCCCCTTGCTGGAATGGGATGAGGAGGAGAACCGTTATATAGCCGTGCATCATCCCTTCACTTCCCCGCAGGATCCCGATCAGTTGGAAAGTGCGCCCCAATCCGCCAAAGCCAGAGCCTATGATCTGGTTTTGAACGGAACTGAGATTGGTGGGGGGAGTATTCGTATCCATTCCCGAACGCTGCAGGAGAAGATGTTTGCCCTGCAGGGATTGACCGCCGAAGAGGTAGCCGATAAGTTTGGCTACATGCTGGAGGCTTTTGAGTACGGGGCGCCGCCGCATGGGGGTATCGCCTTTGGACTGGACCGACTGATAATGCTGATGGCCAAGCGTGAATCCATCAGGGATGTGATCGCTTTCCCCAAGACCCAAAGTGCGTCCTGCCCTATGACCCATACGCCTTCACCGGTTAAGGCGGAGCAACTTAAAGAACTTAACATAATAACCATAATTAAGTAATGCGCAGAACCTAAAATGGGGTTGGGCGATTATTGAAAACCCCGGCGGGCTGTGATATTATTAGCTTAGATTTGAGATACTAAAGAACAGCCCCTGCTGTGTTCGTGAAAGGCTGGTTTCGTTTTGGCCCAACACCAAAATGAAGGGCGTCTGGTCTCTGTCAGTGGCTTGCGGGCCCTGTTTGACAGGGAGTCATAAAGCTGACAGGAGGATGCCCACCTGCTGTTCCGCAGGTTCAAAACAACCGGCTGCACACGACTCGGTGGGGTTAACTGTTTCTTGGAGGGCTTACCTTGGATGACAGGTGGGTAAGGACCAGAGTGCTGCTGGGAGACGAGGCCTGTTATCTCCTGATGCAGGCTCGAGTCATGGTCGTCGGATTAGGGGGAGTAGGCTCATATGTGGCGGAAGGCCTGGCCCGGGCCGGGATCGGGAACCTGATCCTGGTTGACCCTGACCGGGTAGTCATCAGCAATATTAACCGGCAGTTAGTCGCCCTCACCAGTACCCTGGGTCAACTCAAGGTGGAGGTCATGGCCAACCGGATAAGGGACATAAATCCGGAGTGCAATGTAGAAACATGCGCGATCCGTTGTAACCGGGACACCGTCAATGATCTCCTTAATAAGGAGCCCGATTATGTAGTAGATGCCATAGATTCTGTTCCCGACAAGGTTTGTCTGATAAAAAAGTGTTTTTCAGGCTCCATACCTATAATCAGTTCAATGGGAGCTGGAAATCGCATTGATCCCACCAAATTTGTCGTTGCCGACATATCGCAGACCCACACCTGTCCCCTAGCACGCAGGGTTCGGCATGAACTGCGCCGGGAAAACATATATGAAGGTGTGCGGGTAGTATATTCCCAGGAAAAACCGGTCTCCCTCGCATTTCCGGTCGGCAGTATCTCGGTTGTGCCGTCGACGGCCGGATTGATCCTGGCCGCTTCAGTTATAAAAGATCTTCTAACTGGTATTCAAAAGGCCGATTAATGCAATACTGCGATAAAAAAGAAAAGGATGATGGCATGCAGATCTCGTACCGGGCGCTGGGGGAACTGAAACAGAAGATGAATCCGGCAGAAGGGGTTATTAAAACCGAGGACCAACTGGACGTGGAGACTCTACTTGGCATACTGGGGATCAACCGCAAGGACCTGGTCATTATGGTTAACGATCACAAGGCTGACGTTGGTGATTTGTTAAGAGATGGAGACCGGGTAGTTATCATACCCTTCGTAGTAGGAGGGTAGAGAAAAGACGATAATACGGGAGGGTGTTAAATGTACTGGAACCAGGAAATAGAATGTATGCCCCGGAAGGAACTGGATGAACTAAAGCTGCGGCGCCTTAAGGAAACCGTTTTCCGGGTATACTCCTTTGTGCCCAGCTATAAAGCAAAGATGGATGAAATGGGAGTCAACCCCGGCGACATCCAAAAACTGGAGGATATCAGCAAGCTGCCTTTTACCACCAAACAGGACCTGCGCGATAATTACCCCTTTGGTCTGTTCGCCGTACCCATGACAGATGTAGTGAGAATCCATTCCTCCTCGGGGACTACGGGGAAACCGACCGTAGTAGGCTATACCAGGAGGGACCTGGAAAGATGGGCGGAACTGATGGCCCGAGCCTTAACCTGTGCCGGTGCTACCCGCCACTCTGTGGTCCAAAACGCTTACGGCTACGGGTTATTCACCGGTGGGCTGGGGGTGCATTACGGAGCCGAGAAGATCGGAGCCTCTGTTATTCCCAGCTCCGGAGGAAACACCAAAAGGCAGATCATGCTGATGCAGGATTTCGGAACCACGCATTTGACCTGTACTCCTTCCTATGCCCTGTACATGTACGAAGTAATGACAGAGATGGGGATTGATCCTTCGGAGTTGAAGCTTAAGTCTGGTATTTTTGGGGCTGAACCCTGGTCGGAAAATATGCGGCGTGATCTGGAGAACCGGCTGCAGATCGATGCTTTCGATATCTACGGCCTCAGTGAGATAATGGGTCCCGGGGTAGCGATAGAGTGTCCCGAGAAGAACGGCCTTCATTTCTTTGAGGACAATTTTATTGTCGAGATCATCAACCCTGAAACCGGCGAAGTCCTGCCGCCGGGGGAAAAGGGAGAATTGGTTTTGACTACCATTAACAAAGAGGCTCTGCCGATGATAAGATACCGCACCCGCGATCTCACCTCCCTGAACATTGAGGCCTGTTCCTGCGGCCGGACCCATGTCAAGATGAGCAAGGTATTGGGGCGGTCAGATGACATGGTAATCATCAGAGGTGTTAACGTATTCCCGTCAATGGTGGAGAGCGTACTATTGAATATCGCCAATGTTGAACCGTACTATCTCCTGGTTGTTGAGAGAAGAAACAACCTGGATGAGTTGGAGGTATGGGTAGAGGTTTCAGAAAAGGCCTTCAGTGATGAGGTAAGGAAGCTGGAGCAGCTGGGGAAAACAATAACCAGAGAGTTGGAAAGCAGTCTGGGGGTAGCGGTTAAGGTCAAGCTGGTGGAACCCAAGTCCCTGCAGCGAAGTGAGGGCAAAGCCAAAAGGGTTGAAGACCGCCGACAATTCTAATGTATAATTTAAGTAATATGATACGGCGTCATCCATTTATGGTAATAATAATCCTCCAATCAGAATAAAGACAGCATTCCGGATGATGCGCGGGTAAACGGGTGGTATGATTACAATGAGCGAGGAGGGAGACGGTTATGGTTAAGCAGATCTCGGTTTTTCTGGAGAACAAGGCGGGAAGGCTGGCAAGTGTAACCAAGGTTTTGGGAGACCACAGGATTAATATCAGAGCCCTCTCAATAGCAGATACCTCTGATTTTGGTATCCTGAGGTTGATCGTCAATGACCCGGAAAAAGCCTATGGAGTCCTGAAAAAGGCAGGATATACCGTCAGCGAGACTGAGGTTATCGCGGTTGAAGTGCCGGATACTCCGGGAGGATTGGCCAGGGTTCTGGACATTATGGGAGAAGCATCCATTAATATAGAGTATTTGTATGCCTTTATCGGAAAGGCTTCTGATGACGCCCTGGTAATATTTAAGGTTGAAGACCCTGAACGGGCGGTTCAGGTCTTTGAGACCCGTGGGGTGAACGTACTGGACAGCAGCAAGGTATATACGCTATAGCTATAATCTCACTTAATTATATGGTTTTACCCATGCTATTATACTGGACCGGGGCATAGAGAATACATAGGTATACAAAAGGATTTCGCATAATGTGCGGTGAGTCGGATGTATGACAGTGCGGGAAACATACATATCCATACCCGGTATTCGGATGGGTCCGGGAGCATACCTGAAATTGCCCGGTCCGCGGAGAGAGCAGGCCTTGACTTTATCATCATCACCGATCACCATCACCTGCGGGGGAGACCTGAAGAGGGTTACCATGGAAAGGTCCTGGTCATAGTCGGATGTGAATTCAATACTGAACGCAATCACTACCTGGGAATAGATATAGAACAAGAGGTAGCCGGTAACGATGATCACCCCCAGGAAGTGATTGACGGTGTGCACGGCCGGGGTGGGATCGGGTTCCTGGCCCATCCCTTTGAAATCGGGTCTCCCGTTTATAAACAGGGGAAAACCTACCCCTGGACCGATTGGGAGGTCACAGGCTTCACCGGGATGGATATCTGGAGTTACCTCTCGCAGTGGCGGGATAATGTTTCCGGAATTGCCAAAGGGATCTACCTCTATTTTAATCCTCACCATGCTTTCAGACGGGGACCCCTTGATGCCTCCCTTCAGAAATGGGATGAGTTGTTGCAGCAGAGAATGGTCGTGGGTATCGGTTGTTCTGATGCCCACGCCATCAAAATCAACCTGGGCCCCTGGAAACCGGTGATTTCTGATTACTATACCTGTTTTCGCTGCATCAATACTCACCTGCTGTTAAAGGAACCCCTGTCCGGCGAATTCAAAAAAGATAAGGAAGCAGTCATCCAGGCCTTGCGTGCGGGCAGGTGTTTTGTGGGGTACGATTTCTTCAAGAACTCCAAAGGATTTTGTTTTGAAGCCCATCACCATGGGCAGATAATACATATGGGCGAAAGAGCCCCCGCCGCCGACACCGTGCTTAAGGTTTTTACCCCCGCCAAAGCCAGGGTGGTCCTGGTCAGGAACGGGAAACCATATCTTGAAAGTACCGGCAGAACCCACCGCTTTGCCCAACTGCGACCCGGGGTTTACCGGGTGGAGGTCCGACACCGGCATGGTCTGGGCTACCGCGCCTGGATCTATTCCAACCCTATCTACCTGGATTAATTACAGATATTCAAGTTTCGCCTACAGCGATGGTTGGCAAACATCGCCCGCTTATCTCCTCAATTTAACACCCCGCAGCCTTACCGGGGTTGAGATTCCTCAGGGTAAAATCCTGCCGCCGCCTGCCGATAAACACCGGCAAAAGGGGCTCTTGCAGCCACAGCAACTGCCGGTTTTGTCCAGCATCTGGCGGCGTTGCATCGATCGGCGTTTTTGGACTGCCTATGTCTTCTTCGTAAGTACTGGCTCTACCCGCCCGCTCCCGAACCAAAACGACGGGAACCGGCTTATCATCACCAACCTCCTGCATCATCACTCTGGTTTAATCCGTGTTTAACCGGGAAGGTATGAACCCAACTCTGCCGAAAATGGTTCAGAACAGGAGATTTAATCCCTACAGAAACAGGGAAAAGGCGTTTGCAAATCCAAATATGTCGTATACTGTATAAAAGTGATGAAAGAAAGTTTATAAAAACCAAGATTTTTTTTTCACAAAAGCAGGAACTCGAAAACAACGAGTAGAATAAGGTGGAGTAAAGTGGAGAAAAGTGGAGCATACTCCCTATAAACTCTCTAGAAGGGCGAACATATGTTCTTAGGCGAATACCAACACAGCTTGGATAACAAAGGCAGGATAACCATCCCGGCCCGGTTCCGCGAGGAGTTGGGGGAAACCTTCATTGTTACCAAGGGCCTGGACAACTGTCTCTTTGTCTATCCATTGTCAGAATGGAAGACGGTAGAACAAAACCTTAAAAGCCTTCCCTTCACCCGGGGTGATGTGCGGGCTTTTGTGCGTTTTTTCTTTGCCGGAGCTTGCGAGTGTGAAACCGACAAACAGGGCCGTATTCTGGTGCCTGCCAGTCTGAGGGAGTATGCAGGAATTGACAAGGAAGTTGTGATTATTGGTGTGGGCAACCGGGTAGAAATATGGTCTGAACAGCTTTGGCGGGAATATGCTCAGAACGCTGGAGCCTCTTATGAAGAGATCTCAGAAAAACTGGTGGAGCTTGGCATATAGGGGGCAGATAATTGCACGTTCCCGTGTTGTTTAATGAGACCCTGGAGTATCTGATTACTGACCCCCGGGGAGTTTATGTCGATTGTACTGTAGGTGGCGGTGGGCATCTCCAGGGTATTATCGCAAGGACAGGAGAAGAGGCAGTCCTGATTGGAATTGACCAGGACGGCGAAATCCTGGAAAAGACAAGAACAAGGATGAGCGGCCATGCCAACGTAATCCTGGCAAAAGGGAATTTCCGCAATCTGCAGGTTATTTTGCATGGACTTTCCATTACTTCAGCCGATGGGATATTGATAGATCTGGGGGTATCATCCTTTCAACTGGACGAAAAAGAGCGTGGGTTTTCTTACCACCTTGACGACCGGTTGGATATGAGAATGGATAGGGAATTGGATACCAGCGCCTGGGACCTGGTTAACAAATGGCCCCTGGACAAGCTGGAACAGATAATCGCCGAACATGGGGAAGAACGCTACGCGGGGAGGATAGCTCGGGGCATAGTCAATGCCAGGCAGCACCGCTCTATTGATACCACACTTGAGCTGGTGGAGGTAATTCGCAGAAGTGTGCCGGCTGGATATAAGCGGGAAACCCATCCGGCCCGACGTACTTTCCAGGCCCTGCGTATTGAGGTCAACCAGGAAATTGAGTCCCTGAAACAGGTTCTGCCACAGGCGGTCGCGTTGCTGAAACCCGGGGGGAGACTATGTGTTATCAGCTTTCACTCTCTGGAAGACCGCATTGTTAAGGATTACTTTGCCCGGGAGTCCAGAGACTGCCTGTGCCCCGGCAAACAACCGGTTTGCACCTGTGGACATAAGGCGCAGCTTAAAGTGTTAACCAGAAAACCCGTGGAGGCATCACCCGCCGAGGTAGCGAGGAACAAGCGGGCTCGAAGTTCCAAACTGCGGGTGGCTGAGAAGTTGGAGTTCTAAAGAGGATGGAGGTCGAATAATTTTGGTATTGGCCGAGTCAAAAAAGCAAACCAGGTTTACCGAGCCGGAAGTTGTAATGCCCGGGCCGGTTAAGAGAAAACGCCGGACTTCGGTAAAGAACGCCAAAGGTCGCCTGCTCCTCAATCTGGCAGTATATGTAATTGCCTTTGCGGTCCTTGGAGTCACACTATGCGTAAAAAGCGCGTTGATGGGATACGAGATAGTGGAATTGAAACAGGAGATTGCTCGCCTCGAAAGTGAAAACAGCCGCCTGGAATACACCATTGCGGAACTCTCCTCTTTAGAAAGGGTTCAGGCTGAAGCCGAAAAGAGGCTGGGGATGTTCAGGCCTCAGTCGGATAACATGGTGGCCTTGCTTTATGAACCCCGGGTGGCGGAGGTAACCGAGGTGGCCTCTGAGGCTGGGGCCAATCACCAATCAGCTTCATTGAAAAAGGATTACCAGTTCATATCGAGCATATTGGACCGAGTGGGAATTGCCGTATCCTTTTGAGATAGAGGTAAAAAAGGTGGGGTAGCGTGAAAACCACCAGTTTAGAAATCCGAAAGCGCATCGCGACGCTTTTTTTCATATTTGTTGCTGTAATCTGTCTCCTGGCGGGACGGTTTTTCTGGCTTCAGGTGGTAAGAGGTGATGAACTGGCGGAGAGGGCCCTGGATAACCGCATGCGAGAGATTACCCTCAAAGCCAAAAGAGGGACGATATTTGACCGTAACGGACGTGAATTGGCCATATCCGTAAGTACCGATTCGGTTTACGCGGTACCGGCCCAGATAGAGAAATCAAAAAAGGAAAGAGAAGTGGCGCAGAAACTGGCGGAGGTCCTGAATATGGATGAGAAAGAGATTTATGATCGCATCACCCGCCAGGTTAGCTTCATTTGGATAAAGAGACAGGTAGATTTGGAGACTTCCCAGAAACTCAGGGAACTGGATCTGGAAGGGATTGGTCTCCTGGAGGAGAGCCGCCGTTTCTATCCCAAGGGCACATTAGCCAGCCATGTTCTCGGCATTTCGGGGATTGACAACACGGGATTGGACGGCCTGGATCTTTATTACGACCAACTGATCGGAGGCACCGATGGGAAAATCGTGATCGAGCACGATGCCGTGGGCCGTGAGATCCCTGAGGCCACTCATCGTTACATACCGCCGGTCGATGGCTCCAGTGTGGTCCTGACCATTGATGAGACCATACAGTATATTTTGGAGCGTGAACTTGATAAAGCGGTGGAACAGCGTCAGCCCAAGGCAGCCTGCGGCATAGTAATGGATCCGAAGACCGGCGAGATACTGGCTTTGGCCTCCCGTCCCAACTTTGATCCCAACAGGTATAACGATTATCCTGCCGGCAACCGCCGTAATTTTGCGGTTCACGATGCTTATGAACCCGGTTCCACCATGAAGATCGTTACCGCCGCCGCGGCCATGGAGGAGGATGTGGTCAAAGCCAGTGACAGGTTCCACTGTCCCGGAAGTATTAAGGTGGCCAATAGAAGGATATCATGCGCCGGAGGAACCAGCCATGGCAGCATGGACTTTACCGAAGTGGTAGAACATTCCTGTAACGTGGGTTTTATCAACACTGGTCTGAAGCTCGGTCTTGAGAAATATTACCGCTACCTTAATGCCTTCGGTTTCGGCCAGAAAACTGGAATCGACCTTCCCGGAGAGGCCCGGGGGATAATCGTTCCCCAGTCCCGGGCAACTCAGATAGATCTGGCGACTATGTCGTTCGGGCAGGCCAATGCCGTAACCCCCATTCAGTTGATAACAGCCGCCTGTACCATTGCCAACGGCGGAACCTTCATGAAGCCTCACCTGCTGAAAGAGGTAATAGCCCCCGACGGCAAGGTCAAAGAGACTGTGACTCCCACCAAAGTCAGACAGGTATTATCCAAAGAAACCGCCAAGGAATTATGTTTGATCCTTGAAGGAGTTGTAAAAAATGGTAGTGGACGGAATGCCCATATTGAAGGGTACCGGGTGGCCGGAAAAACAGGTACGGCTCAGAAAATAGCACCGGGGGGCGGTTATATGAGCAATGAATACGTGGCCTCGTTTCTCGGATTTGCCCCGGCCGACAATCCCCGGCTGGTCTGCCTGATAGTAATCGATGCTCCCAAGGGGTATCCCTATTACGGGGGATGGGTGGCTGCTCCGGTATTTCGGGAGGTTATGGCCGACAGTCTGCGGTATCTCGAAGTTCCCCGGAGTGAGATGTCTCAGGAGGACTCCCACCAGAAAAAGACGGTTGCCGTACCTGATGTAATAAACCTCCCGCTTGATGAAGCAGTTCAGAACCTGAGGAAAGTCGGCCTGAAGGCTGAGGTCCAGGGAGACGGGAATCTGGTGTGGGGGCAGGTACCTAAAGCCAATACCAGAGTGGACCAGAACTCGCGGGTAATAGTATACCTTTCACCGGTAGAAGAGACAGAGGGGTCAGGGCAGGTAACACTGCCGGATCTGGAAGGGAAATCAATGAAGGAAGTAGCCCGGATTCTTTCCCAGCTGGGATTACACTTGAGTCCTGACGGTCATGGCCTGGCCTTCAAGCAGTCACCAGCCGCAGGAACCCGGGTACCGGTAGGGTCTACGATTAAAGTAAGCTTCCAGCCCCTGGAATGAATATATCTGCAGGAGGAATACGATGCGCATACTCGAGCAGCTGTTAACAGGTGTTGAATATCAGGTGCTGCAGGGGAACCCGGGTCAGGAGATAACGGGGATAGCATACGATTCTCGCCAGGTGGAGGAGGGCAATGTTTTCGTATGCATACCCGGGTTCAAGACTGATGGTCACAATTATGCAGCCGATGCCGCGAAAAGAGGGGCCCGGTCCCTCTTGGTGGAAAGGGAAGTTGAAGGCTGTGCGGGTTGTACCATAGTGCAGGTAAAAGATACCCGGTGGATCTTGCCCCTGCTGGCCTCACGTTTTTACGGCCGACCTTCACAGAACCTGAGGGTGGTGGGGGTGACCGGAACCAACGGCAAGACTACCACTACCCACCTCATTGCCGCCATCCTTCAGGAAGCAGGCTACGCCGTTGGTCTGGTCGGCACGCTTAATGCCTCATTTCGGGGCTATCAGGAGAAGTTGGCCAACACCACCCCGGAGTCGTTGGATCTGGAACGTTTCATGCGTAGAGTAAGTGATGAGGGCGGTAGATATGTGGTGATGGAAGTTTCTTCCCATGCCCTCGACCTGGGACGGGTGAGCGAAATCGATTTTAGTGCCGCCGTGTTCACCAATCTTTCCCAGGATCATCTGGACTTTCACAGGAATTTGGACGATTACCGCGAAGCCAAGCTCAAGCTGTTCCGCAGCCTTCCGGTGGACTCAGGTCGGTTTGCGGTGATAAATGCTGATGACCCGCAGGCCCGGAGCTTTATTGACGCCGCTCCGGGGGACAGTGTCACTTACGGAATAAACAATCCGGCGGCGGTCAGAGCAGTTAATATTCAAATCACGTCCCGGGGCTCATCTTTTGAGGTGTTATACCCTGAGGGCAGTATGTCGCTTCGCATTCGGTTGGCCGGGCTTTTCAATGTTTACAATGCCCTGGCGGCCATCGCCTTTGCCCTGCGGGAAGGAATTCCGGTTCGGGTGATTACCGGGGCGTTGGAAAAGGTTCAGGGGGTTGCGGGGCGTTTTGAAACTATTGATGAGGGACAGGAGTTCTCGGTAGTGGTTGACTATGCTCATACCCCGGATGGGCTGGAGAACATCTTGAAGACCGCCCGGCAGATAACCGAAGGACGGATCATTACCGTTTTTGGGGCCGGGGGCGACCGGGACCGGACCAAAAGACCGTTGATGGGAAAGATCGCTGCGGAGAACAGCGATTTCAGCATTGTCACCTCCGACAATCCCCGCAACGAAGAGCCCCTGGCAATCATTGAGGATATTGTCGCCGGCCTGAAAGAGATAGAAGATGCTCATTATGCCGTGGTGCCGGATCGGAGGGAAGCTATTCGCCATGCCGTTTACCTGGCCCACCCCGGTGACATGGTGGTAATTGCAGGAAAGGGGCATGAAGACTACCAGATCATCAAAGGAAAAGTGTATCCTTTTGATGATAGGCTGGTGGCCAGGGAATATATAAGGGAAAGGATTAAAGATGAATAGAACGCTGTCGGAAATCGCTGCTGTTCTGGGCAGCCGGGTTTCAGCCGGGGATGGTCAGGTTTTGATTAAACGAGTAGTGATCGATTCCCGGGTGGCGACTGCGGGGAGTCTTTTTTTCGCTTTAAAGGGAGAGAATCATGATGGACATGATTTTGTGGGAGATGTTTTTTC
Source organism: Syntrophothermus sp. DTU052 (assembly GCA_001512495.1). Lineage (GTDB taxonomy): Bacteria > Bacillota > Syntrophomonadia > Syntrophomonadales > DTU052 > DTU052. The sequence continues at coordinate 15,370 of LFRU01000090.1, forward strand.
CCGGGGCGGGGCTGCGGTTGTATCCCGTCCGATCCGGGGAGGACCAACCATAGAGGTAAGGGATTGCCTGGAGGCTCTCCAGGCTTTGGCGGCCTATCATCGGAGACAGTATGAGATTCCGGTTATAGCCGTAACTGGGAGCGTAGGCAAGACCACCACCAAGGACCTGCTGGCGGCTTGTTTGGATAGCCGCCAGACCTTGAAGACTCCCGGTAATTACAATAACGAAATTGGTCTGCCCTTGACGCTGCTGGGGCTTAACGATGAACACCGAGCCTGTGTGGTGGAACTGGCAATGCGCGGCCCGGGAGAGATTGCCCAGCTTTCCAGGATAGCACTGCCTACAGCCTGTATAATCGTGAATGTGGCTCCGGTTCATTTGGAGACCATGGGGTCCCTCGATAATATTGTGAAGGCGAAGTGTGAGGTGCTGGATTATACCCGTGATTTTGCGGTCATTAACGGTGACTTACCCGAGTTAAGCGGTGTTGGCTTTTCCCGAGGAGAGCTTTATCGTTTTGGCCGTAGGCATGATTGTGACTGGCGGGTTATATCCTGCCGCTATCAGCCGCCGCATACCTATTTTGAAATGGATATCACGGATAATAGATTTGCTGTAAGCCTTCCTTTTCCGGCCGTCCATTTGTACGGCAGTGTAGCAGCCGCTGCCGGAACCGCCATGCTTCTCGGGGTTAAACCCCAGGAGATTGCGGAGCGGCTGGCCAATTTCGAGCCGTCGGTCGGCCGCCTGAACCTCAAGGCGGGGCGGGAAGGGGCCACCTTTATTGACGACACCTATAATGCCAATCCCCAGTCTATGATGGCAGCCCTCCAGGTGCTTTGTGACCTGGCAGGCAGCCGACGAAAAATTGCGGTACTGGGGGACATGTTTGAATTGGGATCCTATGAAAGGGAGGGACACCGCCTGGTGGGAGAAAAGGCCGCAGCCCTGGGAGTTGATATCCTGCTGGCCATTGGTGACAGAGCAAAATTCCTGGCGCAAGGGGCCCGGGAATCCGGCTTTGCCGGGATACTGGTCCACTTTGACAACCAGGCTGCAGCTATCGAGTATCTTCAGGGTGAGATCCGGTCGGATGACGTGGTACTGTTTAAGGCATCACGGGGTATGCACCTGGAGGAAATTGTTGATAAACTGCTGCCGGGGAATGAACCCCAAACATCTGAGGAGGACTGATTTGAGCCAATACGTCATGAATTCACTTATTGCCATGGGAATGGCTTTTTTGACCACCGCCGTGCTGGGGCCGATTCTGATTCCCATTCTGGCGCGGATGAAAGCCGGTCAGGTTATTCGTGATGATGGCCCCGCCCGCCACCTGGGAAAGGCGGGCACGCCGACCATGGGGGGAATAATAATTATATCGGCAATAATACTGGCCTCTCTGGTCATGGCCGGCCACAGCCGGGAGGTAATCCTGTGCCTGGCAGCGACGGTTGCCTTTGGCATAATCGGCTTTATTGACGATTACACCAAAGTGGTCATGCGCCGGTCATTGGGGTTAAGAGCGCGGGAGAAACTGGTCATGCAGGTATTTTTCGCGCTGGTTTTTGCCATCTACGTGGTGTTTGGTTTGTTCCGGGGCACGGGTATCGTACTGCCCTTTACGGGATATGAGATCTTCCTCGGTTACTGGTATTTCCCGTTTGTTGTTATTGTCTTCCTGGCGACCACCAATGCCGTAAACCTTACGGACGGCTTGGACGGCCTGGCGGCGGGAACAACCTTTTTTGTATCCTTGGGGCTGCTCCTCATCTGCCACATGACATCCCATAACATGCTGGCGGTTTTTGCCGCCAGTACAGCGGGTGCCTGTCTGGGGTTTCTTCTATTTAATCGCCACCCGGCTCGTGTTTTCATGGGAGATACCGGATCCATGGCCCTGGGGGGAGCGGTTGCCAGTATTGCCGCCTTAACCAGAGCGGAAGTGGCATTGATTCTGATTGGCGGGATATACGTTATTGAAACCTTGAGTGTAATCCTTCAGGTTATCTCTTTTCAGCTTACGGGAAGGCGCATATTCTTGATGAGTCCTCTGCACCACCATTTCGAGTTAAAAGGATGGGGTGAGAGGCGGGTGGTGAGGGTATTCTGGCTGGTGTCTTTATTGTTTGTAATTCTGGGACTGTGGGGATTCAGGGGCATTGGAGCCTGACATCCACTAGGGGTGGTATGAATGAAGTTAACCGGTAAAAGGGTATTGGTAGCCGGCATGGCCAGAAGCGGGTTGGCAGCGACCCGCCTGCTGTTGAGGCATGGGGCAGCCGTTACTGTTTATGACCGTAAAGCGCCGGTGGAACTAGAGGCGGAAATCAAGTCCCTGCCACCGGAGGTTAATACAGTGCTGGGCCTGCATGGGAAGGTGGACCCCGGGGTTTTTGATCTGGTGGTGACCAGCCCCGGCATTTCCCTGGATAACCCACTCCTGGTGGAAAGCACGGAGGCCGGGGTTCCGGTGATAAGCGAGATTGAACTGGCCTATTGCCTTAAACCTCCCGGCCTTGATCTGCTGGCGGTTACCGGTAC
>LFRU01000090.1:17998-66691 GCA_001512495.1 Syntrophothermus sp. DTU052
CTCGCTCAAGCTGTAGAGGAGCTGGCTCAGGGGATGATCGCTGTGGAGTGTTCCAGTTTTCAATTGGAAACCATCAATAGATTTCACCCCCGATGCAGCGGAGTTATAAACGTCACTCCGGATCACCTGGACCGGCACCGCACCATGGAAAACTATGCGGAGATTAAGTCCCGGGTCTTTATGAATCAGGATCCGGATGAGTATACGGTATTAAATCTTATGGATCCCTGGATTGTAAAGTTTAAGCCGCCATGCCGAACCTTATTTTTTGCCACCGACCGCATTCTGGAAAGGGGCGTATGGATTGAGGACGGTAAGATAATAGTATCCCTGGAAGGCCGGCGAGAAGTGATATGCACCCTGGCGGAGGTCAAGCTGCGGGGACGCCATAACCTGGAGAATACCCTGTGCGCGGTTGGAGTAACCCGGGCCGTAGGAATCCCCCCGGATGCCATTCGGCGGGCCCTGGTTGCCTTTGAAGGGGTTCGCCACCGCCTGCAGGAGGTGAAGACCGTAGATGGAGTTCTTTATATCAATGATTCCAAGGGGACCAATCCGGATTCAACCATTAAAGCCCTGGAATCATTTTCCGAACCGGTTATTCTCATTGCCGGAGGCAGAAGCAAAGGCGGCGATTTTGAGAAACTGGCTCATCTCATTACCCAAAAGGTGAAAGCACTGGTATTACTGGGCGAGGCCCGGAGTATAATTAGACAAACCGTTGAGGACGAGGGATTTCAGGAGATTGTGGAGGTCGACTCAATAGAGGAAGCAGTGCTGGCAGCCCACAGAATCGCACAGCCCGGGGAAGTAGTCCTGCTGTCGCCGGCTTGTGCCAGTTGGGATATGTTCAAGGACTACGAAGAGAGAGGAGACCTTTTCTGCCGTGCCGTAATGGCCTTGGGGGAGGATGAGGTATGCGTCTGAAGCAGGGTCCTCCGGACCTGATGCTTTTCCTGGTTGTTGTACTGCTGGTATGCATAGGGTTGATTATGATTTTCAGTGCCAGTGCAGTAACCTCCGATGTCAAGTACCAGGATGCATTTTTCTTTGTTAAACGGCAGTTGATCTGGGCGATCCTTGGTTTGATGGTCATGCTGGTCTTAATGAAGGCAAACTACCAGAAACTGCGGGAATTGGGGGTGGCCGGTCTCGTCCTGGCCCTGCTCTGCCTGGTGGCGGTATTGCTGCCGGGAATAGGCAAGAATGTCAAGGGGGCTGTTCGCCAGATTGATTTGGTGTTTACCAGTTTTACCCCTGCAGAATTGACCAAACTGTGTTTGGCGTTCTTTTTTGCTTCCAGCCTGAGCTTAAATTACGGGAAAATAAAATCTTTTGTTCAGGGCCTGCTGCCGTACCTGGTACTCATCGGTGTAGTCTGCGGTCTGATTATGCTCCAGCCCGACCTGGGGACAGCGCTGATTATCGCTGTTACCGCCTACCTGATGCTGATTATGGCCGGGGCCCGGATTAGTCACATGGTGGTTCTGGCCCTGATAGGCGTGGGACTGGTCGCTCTCGTCATATATCTGGAGCCTTACCGCATGATCAGGTTCATAGCCTTCCTTGATCCCTGGAAGTATGCGAGCGATGAGGGATTTCAAACCATACAATCTCTTTATGCCATCGGCTCCGGCGGTCTTTTCGGTATGGGGCTGGGACAGAGCCGGCAGAAATTCTTTTACCTGCCGGAGCAGCATACCGATTTTATCTTTGCCATTCTGGGGGAAGAATTAGGATATCTTGGGGTTTTTGTAGTGTTAACCCTATTATTTATATTTGCCTGGCGGGGTTTTCAGATCGCATTGAAGGCGCCGGATATATTCGGCAGCCTGCTTGCTGCCGGTATAACCACCATGATTACCGCCCAGGCAGCTATCAATTTGGGAGTTGTTTCCGGATCGCTGCCGGTAACCGGGATTCCACTTCCGTTTATCAGCTATGGCGGTTCCTCATTGATGTTTACCATGGCCGGAGTGGGATTATTATTGAGCGTTTCTCGTTACACTTATGATCGATGAGGGAGGGTATGATGAAGGTAATCATGACTGGCGGGGGCACCGGCGGGCACATATATCCCGCCCTGGCTGTCGCCCGGGGGATTATGCATAAATGGCCCCGAGCAAGAATAATCTTTGTCGGTACCAGGAAAGGTATGGAAAAGGACATTATTCCGGAGAGCGGCTTTGAATTTAAGACTATTTCCGCTCAAGGCCTAAACCGGTCTTCCCTGGTTAAAGCGGCTTCCTCCGCCTTGAAGGTCCCGATTGGATTCTGGCAGGCCCGCAGCATTATCAAGGAGTTCAATCCCGATATTGTTGTGGGTACCGGGGGCTACGTGTCATATCCGGTGGTTCTGGCAGCCAGCATAATGCAGTTCAAGACGGTTATTCACGAGCAGAATGCCTTTCCAGGGCTGGCGAATCGGGCCCTGGGGAAAAGAGCCGATCGGATCATGTTGACCTTTTCCGAGGCCGCCGCTTATTTCCCGGCGGAAAAAACCACGGTGACCGGCCTGCCGGTGAGACCTGAGATTTTGACAGCTACTCGCCGGGATGCTGCGTCTTTTTTTGCGCTGCAGGAGGACAGGTTTACTATTGTAGTTTTCGGCGGCAGCCGGGGGGCCCAGAGGATAAATGAGGCCGTGGAGGGCTTGGTAGAACCGTTATCAGCGGATGGGGTTCAACTGATATGGATAACCGGCGAACAGCACTTTGCCGCCCTCCAGCAGTCGGTGTCCTCATCAGAAAACATCGATAATGTAAGGATATATCCATATCTGTATAACATGGAGCTCGCTTTGGCTATGGCTGATCTGGTGGTATGCCGGGCCGGAGCCGCGACGCTTTCCGAACTGGCGGTACGCGGCGTTCCCGCGATTCTGGTACCATACCCTTACGCAGCCGAAAACCACCAGGAAAAAAACGCGCGTTACCTGGAAAAGAAGGGGGCAGCCCTGTTGATTGTCGACGAGTTCCTGGATCGACAGACCCTGGCCGCCAGGATCAACGAACTGCGAAACAATAAGTTTCGATTACTCCGCATGGCTCAAATGATGAAAAAAGAAGGTCGCCCCCGAGCCTTGGAGGATATCCTTGATATAATAGAAGAGGTAGTAGCATCAAAAAAGGAGATTGACTCACCGTAAACGGTGGAGCAGTAATAGTAACCACTTTTATTAGAATTGCATAAGATACGGTGTAGCGTTTAATCCGCAGGCACCTCAAAAAGGAGATGGAGCAGTTGGCTGTTGACTCGGAAAAGAGGATACACCTCGTAGGTATTGGCGGGGCCGGAATGAGTGGTATTGCCCGAATTCTGAAGCAAATGGGCAAAGACATAACCGGTTCTGACTTGAACAGCAGTGAAGTCACCAGCCGTTTGGAGAGCATCGGGATAACCGTTTTTAATGGTCATTCTTCGGCCAACCTGGACAAGGATACTGATCTCGTGGTTTTTTCATCCGCGGTACCGGGCAGCAACCCGGAAGTAAGAAAGGCCCACCGGTTGGGCATACCGGTAATCAGGCGCGGAGAGATGCTGGCCCATTTGGTGAATTCCTGTCAGGGTATAGCGGTGGCGGGCGCGCATGGCAAGACCACCACTACCTCAATGATTGCCAAGATCCTTGAGGAGCATGGTCTGGATCCCAGCTTCCTAATCGGGGCAGAACTGCAGGATTCCAGTTTTGGCGCCCAACTCGGCAGTGGCGAGTATTTTGTGGCCGAAGCCGATGAAAGCGATGCATCTTTTCTGCAGTTGAATCCCTATGTGGCAATAGTAACCAATGTTGAGGACGATCATCTGGAATTTTATCGCTCCATGGACCGATTGAAAGATGCCTTCCGCCAGTTCATCAGCCAGGTCAAAACGGGAGGGTTTGCCATTCTGTATCATGATGACCCCTTTTTGCGCAGTTTGAAAGATGACTTTCGCCATTTAATCTATTATGGATCCACGCCGGATGCTTGTTACCACTATTCCAACCTGAAAAACAACGGCTGGGGCTCATCCTTTGCAGTTCACCATCATGGGGAATACCAGGGAACGATAGTGCTTTCAATTCCTGGATATCACAATGTGTTAAACGCCCTGGCTGCGACCGCAGTGGCCAATGAACTGGGGATTCCTTTTAAGGTGATAAAGGAGGCTCTTCTTTGCTTCAAGGGTGCCAAGAGACGCCTGCAGCTGCTGGGCAAGGTTGGCGGGATTACCCTGATCGATGACTATGCCCACCACCCAACAGAAATTGCGGCGACCATAGGAGCAGCCCGCCAATTCCATGAAGGCAGGCTGACGGTGGTTTTCCAACCCCATCGCTATACACGGACCAAAATTCTGCGGGAACAATTTGGTGGGGCCTTCAAGGGTGTGAATCAATTGATAGTTACTGATATTTACAGTGCCGGTGAAAAGCCGATCCCCGGCATCACCGGGGATACAATCTGCCAATCGGCTCAAAAACAGGGCTGTAATGCCCTATTTATACCAGAGCCGGATGGAATAACTGATTACCTGTTAAAGGAATCCCGGCCTGGAGATGTAATCCTATTTATGGGGGCCGGCGATATATGGAAAATCGGAGAAGAATTTAAGCTGCTCCTGGAAGGCTCACACCCGTCAGCATAGCTTGGCGGAGGTGGAGTTTTGAATAAGCTTTTAATTGGTGGAGGAACGAGAGTCCGCGGCCGGGTTAGAGTCAGCGGCTCCAAGAATGCGACCCTGCCGATTATGGCTGCCTGCCTCTTGGCTCGTAAAGAGTGTATCTTACATCAGGTCCCGGATCTGGATGATGTAAAGGTGATGGAAGAGGTCCTGGTCAGCCTGGGCGCCCGAGTAAAAAGGGAAAACGGCACCCTAGTGATTAACCCTGAAAACATAAATTCCTATGAGCTTCCCGAATATTTGAGCCGAAGAATGAGGGCTTCCAATCTGGTTATGGGTGCACTGCTGGGCCGGTTCGGCAAGGCCCGGGTATCATATCCCGGCGGTTGCGCCATTGGCCAGCGTCCCATGGACATTCATCTGAAGGGCTTTCGCGAAATGGGGTACAAGATTGAGGAGTGCTACGGATACATCGAAGGCCAGGCTGCTCAGTTGTCCGATTGCGAAATAATGCTGGATTTTCCCAGTGTTGGAGCTACGGAAAACCTGATGATGGCAGCGGCCGTATCCAGCGGCAATACAGTGATCCGTAATGCAGCGCGGGAACCGGAAATCGTGGATATGCAGAACTTTCTCAATCGGATGGGGGCAAGAATCAGGGGGGCCGGTCTTGACGTAATCAGGATTGAGGGGGTTGGCGAGCTTAATGGAGTAGAGCATGAGGTAATTCCCGATAGAATTGAGGCGGGAACATTCATGGTCCTGGCCGCGGTTTCCAAAGGGGATGTAGTGATCGAGAATGTAGTGGCTGAGCACCTGGTGCCGGTAACTGCTAAGATACGGGAAACCGGTGCCGAGGTAATCCAGCATAACGGCGGTACCCTGCGGGTGTTGGGCAAGCGAAAACTGGGACCGGTTGATATAAAGACCATGCCCTATCCCGGCTTTCCCACTGATATGCAGCCGCAGATGATGGTCCTGCTCGCCGGGGTGGAAGGAACCAGTGTAATAGTGGAAACCATCTTTGAGAATCGGTTTATGCATGTCAACGAGCTGCGCCGCATGGGCGCAGACATTAAAGTCGAAGGGCGGGTCGCGATAATCAAGGGAAAGAATCGTTTGCGAGGGGCTGCAGTCGAAGCAACCGACCTCAGGGCGGGAGCGGCCTTGGTGATTGCAGCCGTAGGCTGTACGGAAGAAACGATTATTGACAACGCCTTTCACATTGATCGGGGGTACGAAAAGATTGAAGAAAAGCTGGGAGCCTTGGGAATAAAGGCGGTCCGCATAGCTTCCGATAACTGATGCTCCATACCGACTACAAATGGAAAGATCTTCTCCTGGGGTTTTGTCTGGAGAGAGGGTTCGTTGCTTCCAACCGTCCCGGTAGATCTGATATAATGCTGGTGATGCCATGGGAGGAGAACGGATGAGAAAACGGAGAAACAGAAACGGCCGCAGTGTCATTATGTTCCTCGCCCTTTGCCTGGCTGTTGTTGCGGGCTTTTATTACTTCCTTCACAGTTCGGTCTTTTTTATCGAAGACATTGAGGTTACCGGCAACCATATCGTTCCGACCCAGGATATCATTGCTCTGTCCGGTATTCATACCGGGCAGAACATCTTTGAATTCAAAACCGAGGCCAGCCAAAAAGCAGTTGAAGTAATCCCTTATGTTAGACAAGCCGTAATTAAGAGAATTTTTCCCAACCGGGTACAGATAAGTGTAGTCGAGAGGGAGTCGTGGGCGTATGTTATACATGATGGTGGTGTATTGGTTATCGACAATGAAGGGGTATGTCTGGACAAGTTGGAAATGATGGGGGAGACAGACCTGCTGGTCGTTTCCATTGCCGGTATGGAAGATACGGTAGTGGAGGGACAAAAGGTTAACGAAAACGCAATTGAACTGATAAGGTTTTTATCCGACGCGTTGCCCGATGACCTCATGCAGGAAGTATCCGAGTTTCACTATTCCGCGCCCGGACAGGTTATCGTATTTACCCTTGATGGAACCGAGGTCAGACTGGGAGACCGGGAACGCCTCGATGAAAAGATAAGCTACTGGCGGCGGGTGATAAAGAAACAGAAGGAAGAAGATGATCATAGCGGGTTAGAATATATTGATCTGCGTTTTAAGGGACAACCGGTAATTCAGGAGAAACGCTAGTGGGGTGATACCTATTGAAGTTTAAGGGAGCCCAGATTTCGATGGCCGTTGTATGTCTGGTCCTGGGAATACTGTTGGCGCTTCAATTCAGATCCAATGAGAATAGTCCCCGGTACATGACGAGTGATCGCTGGACAGAGATTACGGTACAAATGGAAAACCTGCAGCGCGAGCGAGATTTTCTAGCGGAGGAGGTTTTGTCCCTCCGGGAGAAAATCGAGGAAGCGGCGTCGAAACAGGAGGGGGATGCAGTAAATGTTCTTAGAGAGGAACTGGCCAAAGCAAATATGGCTGCGGGACTGGTGGCGGTAAGAGGAGAGGGAATCATCCTAACCCTTAATGACAGTCCCCATATATTACAACCCGGGGAAGACCCCAATGATTATTTGGTTCATGATGAGGACTTATTAAAGTTGGTAAATGAACTCTGGGCAGCCGGAGCCGAAGCAATCAGTGTCAATGGAAACCGGCTGGTGGCCAATTCCGAAATCCGCTGCGCCGGTACCACGATCCTGGTTAATGTAAACAAGATTGCACCACCGTTTGTAATTCATGCCATTGGGGATCCACAGATTCTGGAAAGCTCGCTGAGGATTAAGGGCGGTTGGCTTGCAACCTTACAAATGTGGGGTATTCAAGTTCAGATACAGCCTTCGGAGTCGGTTGAGATACCGGCTTATGAGGGACCTATCAAGTTCCAATACGCAGAACCGGTAAAAAGCGGTACAGACAATACCTGATGAAAGCCTGAGTTCAGGGAATAAACTGGATGCGGGTGACGCCGGGAATTCTTAATCGTAGAGAGGCGGTATATTTATGTGGTTAGTGGTTATATTCTGCATGCTCATTGGCCTCATTATCGGCTTTCAGCTGCCGATCTTTATCCCTCTGGTCTATGCCAAATATATGTCGGTCGCCATACTCGCGATGCTGGACTCGGTTTTTGGCGGAATTAGAGCCTATATGGAGAATGTGTTTGACACCACAGTTTTTGTCAGCGGGTTTGTAACCAATGCCCTGCTGGCGGCCGGCCTTGCTTATCTGGGCGACCGGTTGGGCGTTGAACTGTATTTGGCTGCCGTAGTAGCCTTTGGAGTAAGGCTGTTCCAAAACCTTGCTATAATCAGGCGCTATTTTTTAAGGAAATCCTATTAATATGCGACATAAAAAAGGAAATTTTGCACTGGTGTGGTAAATAGATGATAAAGCAAGATTGGTGCTGCGGGGGTCTTATGTGAGAAGGAATATTGTGGTCGGCCTCGATTTAGGCTCCACCAAAATGGCAGTTGCAGTAGGGGAAGTCAATAACGACAATTCTCTTACTCTGCTGGCACTCAGTCAAATAGACTCATCGGGGATGCGCCGTGGGAATGTGGTTGACATGGAGTCCTCCGCCCGGACTATTGATGAACTGCTGGATGGAGTAGAACGAATTGCTGGAACCCATATTACAACCACCCGCGTAGGCTTCAACAGTACCAGTGTAGCTACGACTATTAACCGGGCAACTATTGCGGTAACACATCCCAATCACGAGATAAACAGTGACGACATCAACCGGGCTATTCAAGCCGCCAGGATGGTTCCCATTTCACCTGACCGCTCAGTGGTGCACATAATACCCAGGCAGTTTATTGTTGATGGATATGAGGGAGTAGTTGATCCCCTGGGGATGATGGGATCGCGTCTGGAAGTTGAGGTAATAATCGTTACCGCTTTGACCTCTGCTTTACAGAATATGGTTAAGACGGTTGGCCGTACCGGAACCAAGGTTAAGGAGATTGTCTTAAGCAGTATTTTGTCCGCAGAAGCGGTTCTCCAGCCCGCAGAAAAGGAAATGGGTGTGGTGCTGGTGGACATCGGAGGGGGTACAAGCGACATTGCGGTCTTTGAACAAGGATCACTGGTTTATGCATCGGTTCTGCCGGTAGGCGGGGATTACATTACTCGTGACCTGGCGGTAGGATTAAGGACCACCATCGATGAAGCCCGCCGCATCAAAGAGAATTACGGCTATGCTCATGTGGATTTGGTTCCTGAAGGGGAAATGGTCGATATTTCTAGCATTTACGGCAAGGATAGTCGTCAGGTTTCTGAAAGGGCCATTGCCTCAATTATTCAGCCCCGGGTAGAAGAACTTCTGGAAATTCTGAATGCGGAACTGCGCCGCACAGGTTTTGACGGCGTGCTGCCGGCGGGGATAGTTTTAACAGGTGGGTGCTCTTTATTAAAAGGAATTATACCTTTCGGGGAAGAATACCTTAATATGCCCATGCGAATAGGTTATCCGGAGAACGGCGGCCTGGGCATCAATCAGCAGTACGGCCCTGAGTACGCGGCTGTACTGGGCAATCTGCTGTACGGAGCCCGTGTTCTCAGCAACCTGCAAGGAGAGAAGCAGGATAAGCTTATAAGCGGTTTTATTTCCAGAATAGGCTACTGGTTTAAAGAGTTGTTCAGTTAAGGGGGTTAGAAGGTGCTGGAGTTCGACGTTGAGGAACAGCAATTTGCCGACATAAAGGTAATAGGTGTAGGTGGTGGCGGCAACAACGCAGTCAATCGCATGATTGAAGCTGATCTGCGCGGTGTAGGATTCATTGTTGCCAATACCGACAGCCAGGCATTACGGCTTTCCAAAGCGGAAATCAAAATCCAGATAGGAGAAAAGCTTACCAAAGGGTTGGGCGCAGGCGCCAACCCGGAGATTGGCAAGAAAGCCGCTGAAGAAAGCAGAGAGGAGATTAAAAAGGCGTTACAGGGTGCGGATATGGTTTTCATTACCGCCGGTATGGGTGGAGGCACCGGAACCGGAGGAGCACCAGTTATTGCTGAAATTGCCAAGGAATTAGGGGCTTTAACCGTGGGGGTTGTAACTCGACCCTTCATGTTTGAAGGGAGAAAGAGAAGCAGTCAGGCGGATCAGGGAGTGGCTGAACTAAAGGCCAAGGTCGACAGTCTCATTACAATTCCCAACGATCGCTTGTTGCAGGTTGTCGACAAACACACCTCAATCAACGACGCATTTCTCATTGCCGATGATGTGCTTCGACAGGGAGTGCAGGGCATATCAGATCTCATCGCCGTTCCAGCCCTCATAAACTGTGACTTTGCCGATGTCAGGACGGTCATGCATGAGACGGGAACCGCCTTGATGGGGATTGGAGTCGGCCACGGAGAAAATCGGGCGGTTGAGGCGGCTAGGACCGCGGTTTCCAGCCCGCTTCTTGAAACCTCCATCGATGGCGCCCGGGGAGTCTTGTTTAACATAACCGGCGATTCCAAACTGACTCTGTATGAGATAAATGAGGCAGCGGAGATAATATCACAGGCGGCCGATCCTGATGCCAATATTATCTTTGGCGTTATGATCGATGACAGTCTGGAGGATGAGGTTAGGGTAACGGTTATTGCCACCGGCTTTGATGGCAAGAAAAAAGAGTCCCACCCTGAAATACCCGAGTTGAAGATGAAATCCTTTGTCTCTCAGGATCTCGAGATCCCTACTTTTCTCAGGCGAAAATAGCTGTAATCAATTCGATAATACATATTTTGTGAGGCCTTCTGTCAAAACAGGAGGCTTCTTGCTTTTTCCATAAAATTACAACATATGCAATGTTGTTCTGCTATACTTTGGAAGAATGTTTTGCAGACAACATTCATAGTGATTTAATGGCGAATGGGCTTCACACTCCAGGAGACGGGAGGGTGATAGCAGATGGAGCATACCCCGGTTTATATAGATATAATCCTTTTGGTCAACCTGGTTATGGACTTCCTGATCCTGTGGGCAGCCGGCAAGCTTGCCGGTATTGAAATACGTTACGGGCGTATTCTCACAGCCTCTATTCTGGGTGCCATTTACTCTGCAGGATGTATATTCAGTAATCTGTCGCTCTGGTATGATTTTCCGGTAAAGATTATTATCTCCGCGATAATTGTCATCCTGGCATACTGGCCGGATACCGGCCGCCTGTTCCTGAAGGCCTGGGCCTACTTTTACGGGGTTAGCTTTGCCATGGCCGGAGCGGTCCTGGGTTTTTCATACCTGTTTCAGGGCTATCCGTTGGGAACGGTATCCGATTTTTCCTACCTGTGGTTGGGGGGAGGTATAATCTGTGCCGTAGCCCTGGGAGCTTATGGGGACCGGTTGATGAAGGAGCGGGTCGTGCCCAACCTGCTCAAATGTACAGTGGGAATGCGGTTCGGTTCCGCCTGGTGCCAGGGTCAAGGGTTCATTGATACCGGTAACAATCTGACCGATCCCTTAACCAACAAACCGGTGGTGGTGGCTGAATACAAACTGGTCAGCAATTGCTTCCCCACTGAGGTTCGTGAGGTTGTAGATTGCTGCCAGCAGGATGATAACCTTTTTGAAGCCCTGGCCCAGACCAGTTGGGCCCATCGCCTTCGTGTAATTCCTTTTACCTCAATCGGTAAAAAACATGGGCTGCTGATTGGGTTGCGCAGTGACGAACTTAAGATTCAAGCCGGAAACCGGTGGTTAACTTATCCCGGAGTGGTCATTGGCTTGTACCACGATTCTCTCAGCCCGGAAGGAAGCTTTCAGATGCTGGTTCCCGCCGCTTTCGTCCAGCAATAATCGGCTTGTACAAGTAGGGAGGTATATGGAATGGTAGAGATACTAAAGAGAATCCAGGCTTCGATTAAGTTTTTTCTGGTCAGGGTGCTGTTAAAAGCTCAGGCTTACCGGTATGTGTATTATGTAGGCAGCACCGAAGTTTTACCTCCACCCTTGTCAGCAGATGAAGAAGGGCTTCTCATAAGTCGGCTGGAAAATGGGGATCTGTCAGTTAAGAGCAGTCTGATTGAGCACAACCTGAGGCTGGTCGTTTATATAGCCAAAAAATTTGAGAATACGGGAATCAATATTGAAGACCTGGTCTCCATCGGAACCATCGGTTTAATTAAAGCAGTTAACACCTTCGATCCGCAGAAGAACATAAAACTGGCCACCTATGCTTCCCGCTGTATAGAAAACGAGATCCTCATGTACCTGCGCCGCAATATGAAGACCAAGATTGAGGTTTCGTTGGATGAGCCCTTGAATATTGACTGGGATGGCAATGAATTACTGCTGTCAGATATTCTAGGGACGGAAGGCGATATGATTTACAAGCAGATTGAGGAAGAGGTGGAAAAGAAGCTGCTTTCCCAGGCGATACTGAAACTGTCTCCCCGGGAAAAGAGAATAATCCAACTGCGTTTCGGGCTGGAAGACGGCAATGAAAAGACTCAGAAAGAAGTAGCCGATGTTCTGGGAATCTCCCAGTCGTACATATCAAGACTGGAAAAAAGGATTCTGCGGCGATTGCGCCGAGAGATAAAAAAAACAGAATAGTGCCCGCCGAGCCTGCTCATCACCGGGGACCGCAAGGTCCCTCTTTTCCTGCCAATTAGTTCCTCACCACCCAGCAACTTCAGAATAAATACATTCTTGAAAGTTAATACTGTTGATGAAAATTCCGCAAAGTGAGAGGACGGGAATACTGCATGATCAACAAGGTTGAAATCTGTGGTGTAAATACCTCCAATCTCCCGGTTCTCAAGAATGAAGAGATGAAGAAACTCTTTCTGCGGGTGCAGAAGGGGGAAAAGGAAGCCCGAGAAGACCTGATCAGAGGGAATTTGCGGTTAGTTTTGAGCGTAATTCAGAGGTTCAGCAATCGTGGAGAATATGTGGACGATCTATTTCAGGTAGGCTGTATTGGCCTGATAAAGGCCATCGACAATTTTGACCTGGAACAAAATGTGAGGTTTTCCACCTATGCCGTCCCCATGATCATCGGCGAGATCAGAAGATACCTGCGCGACAACAACCCGGTGAGGGTGTCCCGATCTTTACGAGATATTGCCTACAAAGCCTTACAGGTTCGAGAGCGGCTGGTTGCCGAAAAGTCGAGAGAGCCCAGTCTCCAGGAAATCGCCGACCAGTTGGGACTGCCCCAGGAAGAAGTGGTGTTTGCCCTGGATGCCATCCAGGAGCCGATTTCACTGTTTGAACCGATATACAACGATGGCGGGGACCCGATCCTGGTGATGGACCAGATCAGTGACGAAAAGACCAACGATGATATATGGTTGGAGGAAATATCCATAAAGGAAGCTCTGAAAAAACTGGGAGAGCGGGAAAAACTGATTCTTTCGCTTCGATTCTTTGAGGGGAAAACGCAGATGGAAGTTGCTGAAGAAATCGGTATCAGCCAGGCCCAGGTTTCAAGGCTGGAAAAAGCGGCGTTAAAACACATGAAAAAGTACATGTAGGAGGGGTTAGAAGTGAAAAAGGCGTGGGGCATTGTAATCTTGATACTGGTTTTAGGCATTGCTTTTCCCGTTTTCCAGCACCTGCTGAAAAAACAGGAGGCGTTCACCCCCAATAGCCTTATTCGCATTCACATTGTAGCCCACAGTGACAGTTCGCTCGACCAGGACATCAAGCTGAGGGTTAGAGATCGTCTGGTTAACTGGCTGTCTCCGCAGTTGGCCGCCTGCAATTCGGCGCAGGAGAGCCGCATGGTCCTGGCCCAAAACCTCAATGTCATTCAGGAGGAGGCCCGGCGGGAGATTAAGGCCCGGCAGGGAACTTACGGGGCCTCGGTAATGCTGGGCGAATTCGATTTTCCTGTTCGGAGTTACGGGGAGATCACCCTGCCTGCAGGAAAATACCAGGCCCTGAAAGTGGTGTTGGGAGATGGCAACGGGACCAACTGGTGGTGCGTTTTGTACCCGCCGCTCTGTGTGGGGAAGACCACTGAAGCCGAGAAGGATGTACGCTGGTTCGTTTCCAGGTTTGTTTCAAATCTCAAGAAAAAACCTGAAGCCCATGAAGAAATGAAGCCGCCGCCCCCGCAAAAACCGGGGGCTTTTTTTCGCCACCATTTTCTATCACATGTCCCACAACAGCCACATATTAATAGAAAAGGATACATGGTCTTGCGGGACAACCGCATGACTTGTCAGGGGGGAGGGAAACAAGTGCTCAAAATATCAGATCTGAGAACCCGAGAGGTGGTTAACGTTCAGGACGGCAGAAAGCTTGGACTCATCAAGGATCTTGATCTTGATGTGGAAAAGGGAAAAATAAATGCATTGGTTCTGCCAGGACCAAACAGGTTAATAAACTTTTTTACCCGCAGAGATGATATTGTTGTTCCCTGGGAACGGATAGTAAAGATCGGCCGGGATGTGATACTGGTGGAGGTAAACCCCTATAACGAAATTCATCACCTGAACGAGTAATTTGTCGTAATTATTATTATTTGCATGATATAATCCGTATTATCCGCTTGATGAAAAGATTGATTTACTCGATAATAAAAAAAGCATATATTGTATGTTGTTACAATCAATAGTACTATATGTTGAGGGCAGAACATGAAATGTCCATTTTGTTCAGAATTGGAAAGCAGGGTTTTGGATTCGCGCACTACCGATGAGGGTACGGTTATCAGGCGACGGAGAGAGTGTGTTATATGCAGGCGGCGATTTACAACCTATGAGCGCATCGAGGAGCGTCCTCTTATGGTGGTGAAGAAGGAGGGGAATCGGGAGGCATTTCAAAGAGACAAGCTGATGCAGGGCATTCTTAAAGCAGTAGAGAAAAGGCCGATTGACATGGATACGGTTGAGGCCATGGTGGGAGAGATTGAGCGCGAGCTTCGAGATGCGTATGACAAAGAGGTGAGCAGTCAGGTAATAGGTGAGAAAGTAATGGACAGGCTTCGCCTGATCGATGGCGTCGCCTATGTCCGGTTTGCATCGGTTTACCGCCAGTTTACCGATGTGAAGGGATTCGTGGAAACCGTGGAACAACTGCAAAAATATCAGGATTCCGGGGAGGGGAACAAATAGTGTTTGAGAAAATCAGGAAGCGGGATGGACGCGAGGTACCGTTTGATCCTTCGAAGATTACCGAGGCCATATTCAAAGCGGCTCAGGCCCAGGGAGGGCAGAATTACCAGAAAGCTCTTGAACTTACCCTGGAGGTTATGAGGGTGCTGGGGGAACAGTATGAGGGAAACGTTTTTTCGGTTGAAGATGTTCAGGACGTAGTGGAAAAGGTCTTAATCGAAAATGGGCATGCCCGCACCGCCAAGGCCTATATACTGTACCGGGCTCAGAGAACCAGGTACCGCGAAGGTAAATCTGAGTTGATGGATGTAGTAGAGGAGATCCTGAAGGAGACCAACCGAGAAAACGCCAATGTAGGTAATTCACCCTCAGCCAAAATGCTGCAGATTGCCAGTGCCGCTTCCAAGCAGTATTACCTGGATCGCCTTATCCCTCCGGAATTCTCCAGTGCTCACCGCCAAGGTGATATCCATATTCATGATCTCGATTTTTACGGCAAGACTCTAAACTGTATACAGATACCTCTTAAAAAGCTTCTCCAGGAAGGGTTTAACAACGGGCACGGCTATATAAGGCCTCCCAAAAGGCCGTCGTCGGCCACCGCATTGGCGGCGATTATCCTGCAGAGTTCCCAAAATGACATGTTTGGCGGTCAGTCTTTTCCCTTCTTTGACCGGGATCTGTCACCCTTTGTTGAGAACGCCAGTGACGAGGAAACCTACCAGGCTATGGAAGCCCTGGTATACAATCTTAACAGCATGCACTCCCGGGCCGGGGCCCAGGTGCCGTTTTCCTCGCTGAATCTGGGGACCGATACTTCCGAGGCTGGACGGCGGGTGGCCAGAAACCTCCTGTTGGCTTATGATGCGGGCCTGGGAAGAGGAGAGAACCCCATTTTTCCCAATATCATTTTCCGGGTGCAGGAAGGTGTCAACCTTAATCCCGAGGATCCCAACCACGACTTGCTGCTGCTGGCTATGAGGGTGGCGGCGAAAAGAATGAACCCGACATTCAGTTTTATGGATTCATCATTTAATAAACAGTATGGAGATGAGGTGGCTTACATGGGCTGCCGAACCCGGGTGATAGCCAATGTCCATGGACCGGCAGTTACGGAAAGACGGGGGAATCTATCCTTTACCACCATAAACCTGCCCCGATTGGCATTGAGAGCCAAGGGCAGCCTGGGAGAGTTTTACCGCCTTCTGGAGTCAACCGTGTGGCTGGCCTGTGAACAACTTCATCACCGTTACCGGGTTCAGGCTGATCTCAAGGTTAAGGACCTGCCGTTTGTTATGGGGCAGCACCTCTACATGGGATCGGAAGAGCTTGGCCTCTGTGATCGTATTGAGGAGGCGGTAAAGAACGGAACCCTGTCAGTAGGCTTTATTGGCCTGGCGGAAACCCTGGTCTGCCTTACGGGGAAACACCATGGCGAATCGAACGACTCGCAGGCCATCGGCATATCCATAGTCCAGTTCATGCGTCAGCTTGTTGATCGGGCAGTTGAACAGTTTAACCTGAACTACACCTTGATTGCCACTCCGGCTGAAGGCCTTTCCGGGCGTTTTATCGGTATGGACCGCGAACGTTTCGGAGTTATTCCCGGGGTTACTGACGGTCAATACTACACCAACAGTTTTCACATACCGGTCAGTTACGATATATCATTATTTGAAAAGATGTCCAAGGAGGGGCCCTATCACAAGTACACCAATGCCGGGCATATAAGTTATGTGGAATTCCCGGCTCCTCCGGTTCACAATGGAGAAGCCATACAGGCCATTGTCAACCATATGAGCAGCTGCGACATGGGGTATGCCGGCATCAACTTCCCCATTGATTTCTGCGAGAGCTGTGGATTCCTGGGAGTCATCGACGAGGATAAATGCCCCGAATGTGGAGGCGATGAGATAAAACGGGTCAGAAGAATAACCGGGTATCTGTCCACGGTGGACCGGTTTAACGATGCCAAGATAGCCGAACTCAAGAATCGCAGACCCCACCGGCTTTCTTAAGGAGGGACGCGGTGAAGATCAGGGTCGGCGGGTTTACCCGTGAAAGTGTGGTTGACGGCCCGGGAATCCGGGCCGTGGTTTACGCCCAGGGATGTCCCCATCACTGTCCTCACTGTCATAATCCGTCTACCTGGGATCCCCGGGGAGGATATGAGCTGGATATCGATGAAATCATAGGTCTGGTCAAGGATACCGGCCTCTTGCGGGGAATAACCCTATCTGGAGGCGAACCTTTCCTCCAGGCGGAACCGATGGCGGAACTCGCCGCCCGTACAAAGGATCTGGGCCTGGATGTGGTGACATATACGGGTTATACTTTTGAGGAACTGCTGGAAATGAGCCGGAGAGACTCATCGGTGGCCAGGCTTCTTAGCCTGACCGATATCCTGATTGATGGTCCTTACCGGCATGAGGAGCGCGATTTGACCTTGGCTTTTCGCGGATCGAGAAATCAGCGGATTATCGACGTCAAGATGAGCTTGCGGGAGGGTCGCGTTTATACACTGGACTATTGATATTTAATCATTCCTGATCCCGTATAAACAGGGAGCAGCCCGAAAGATTATCCTTATTCGGTAAATCCAATATGTTTATTATCAATCCCGGGATTTATCCCTCTCGGGTGGGCCTTGAGCATCAGCGGCAGCCAGCAACTCTATGGCTTCCGATAGTCTATCCCGGGGTACCATGACCCGAACTTCAGCCAGGGGGCCGATTGACAGACCCTGAACCCGTCCAATCCCTTCCCGGGAACGCAGGATGACTGGAATCCCGCAGCTTTCCAGTAAGCTCTTTATGATATCATCCTGGGGAGGATATGCCGTTGCCAGAATATCCCAGGAGGTCGCTGTCGGTTGTCCGCATGAGGGGCAACGCATCAGATCGTCAGCATAGTGTTTATGACAGTTTGTACAGAGCATAATATCCCTCCCTGGTGTTCATGATAACAGACAATTGTAATGGAACAAAGCATGCCGTTGTTATTGTACCCGAGAGGCTGTTGACATAAGCATGAAATCATGAGCTGTATGAGGAAAGGTCGGGGAAGGGGTTTAATGCGGAAACCGGATATCATAGCCGGAGATCCCAGTGGTAAGGAGGCGGGTCTATATGAATTGGGAATGGAAGCCGCACGGTTCTCTCAGTTTTCTTGAACTCCCCGGCTGGAACGAGCTGGGGGTGATTGCTGCTTTTACCGCTAGAAATGGAGGGTTCAGCGCCGGGCCTTTCAAATCCCTGAACCTGGGGCTGCATGTCGGGGATAATCCGGAACTGGTGATGGCCAACCGGGATTTGGTAGGCCGGAGTCTCGGATTTGGACTCGACCGGATGGTCTGCTGTGAACAGGTGCATGGCAGGGAGGTGGCGGTGGTTAACCGCCGGCACGCCGGACGTGGAGCCTACAGCCTCGATGACGCGCTGAAGGGATGTGATGCCATGGTAACCAACACCTCCGGGGTTTTTTTGACCGCCTTTTTCGCCGACTGTTTTCCCCTCTACTTTTTTGACCCGGTTAAAAGAGTGGTTGCCTTGGCCCACAGCGGATGGAAGGGTACAGCCCTTCGCATTGCTGAAGCTACATTAAAGGTGATGAAGAGTGAATTCGGCTGCCGCTCAAAAGATATCCTGGTGTTCATCGGACCGGGGATCGGACCCGAGTGTTTTGGGATTAATGCTCAAAGGAAGAATCAGGTCGAAGGGTTGTTTACTTTTAGTGATAAGATAATTTATTCTTATAATGAGAATCGATTCGTCTGGGATCTGGAGCTTACCAACCGGCTCATTCTCAAGGAGAGCGGGATCCCGGAGGAGAACATCGAGTCCTGTCATTTGTGTACCAGTTGCCACCAGGACCAATTTTTTTCCTACCGCGCATCCGGGGGTCGCACCGGGAGAATGGCTGCGGTTTTAAGCTTGCTTGAATGAGGGTGATTGCCTGTGAATGCCAAGATTCTCGTAGTGGATGATGAAACCTATATTGTGGAACTGGTAAAGTTCAACCTGGAGAAAGAAGGGTTTGAGGTCATTGTAGCTCATGACGGAATGACCGCGCTGGGTATGGTGGATGAGGAGAACCCGGATCTGGTTATTCTGGATATTATGCTGCCCGTAATGGATGGGTTGGAGGTCTGTCGAATGCTGCGGCAGAACCCCCGTTACCGCAACCTGCCTATAATTATGCTGACGGCCAAAGGCGAGGAAGTCGATACCGTTCTCGGGCTGGAAATGGGGGCGGATGACTATATAAAGAAGCCCTTCAGTCCGCGGGAAATGGTGGCTCGGGTTAAGGCCAGGTTGAGGGCGAGCAAGCTTCTGCAAACCGAGGATGCTGTACGGGAAAAGGCTCTGGTATGGAAAGACCTGGTGATAATACCGGAGCGTTACGAGGCTTATATCCGGGACAAAAAACTGGACCTTACGCCCAAGGAATTCGAACTGCTCCGCATCCTGGCTGCGAGCCGGGGGAGGGTGATGACCAGAGAGACTCTTTTGGAAAAGGTCTGGGGTTATGAGTTTATAGGTGATACAAGAACTGTCGATGTCCACATAAGGCACCTGCGGATGAAGCTGGGAGATGACAGCTCGGCACCGGAATATATCGAAACCGTCCGCGGTGTGGGCTATCGGTTCAGGGAGAGTGGTTACGCATAGACAAGGCAAACAGCTTATGGGAAGGTTTTTCCAGCGAAAACGGGAAGATGCAGGCTATACTTGCCAGCATGGTGGACGGCCTGGTGGCGGTTGACAAAGAGGGCCGTATTTCAAAGGTCAACCGTGCAGCCGAGGGCCTTTTCATGCTGCAGGAACGCCACCTGCTGGGACAGACCTTTAGATCACTGCTCAACACCTCCGATCTCCATGACACCATAATCGAGGTCCTTCGGACCGGTGTTGAGTTTCGTGCCGAACACAACATTTTCCCCAACCAGGAAAATATATACCGCATCAATATAGTACCCCTCAAGGGAGAAAAGGACGATATTGAAGGGGCTCTGGCGGTATTTCATGATATTACCGACGCCCGCAAGTTCGACCGTATGAGAAGTGAGTTTGTCGCCAATGTGTCTCATGAACTGCGGACTCCGCTGACTTCCATAAAAGGGTTCGTTGAGACCCTCCTCGATGGGGCTCTGGAGGATAAAATGCTCTGCCGCCGGTTCCTGACTATTATTGACAGCGAAACGGATCGACTGACCCGGTTGATCGATGATCTGCTTACCCTATCGGCCATGGAAACTAAAGAGATCGGGGTCAACCTGCAGAATGTAAATCTGGTGGAATCGGTTAAGAATGTTTTTAATATCATGGGTCCTCAGGCCGAAGACAAAAATCTGCGGATGGAATTGATTTACTCGCCACAGGCAGCCTGGGTGAAAGCGGATCAGGACCTGATCCGCCAGGTGTTGATCAACCTTATCGACAATGCCATCAAGTATTCCAGCGATGACGGGAAGATCGTGGTTAGGATTTTTAACGAGAATGGAAAGACGGTTACCAAGGTCAGCGATACCGGGATCGGCATTGCGCAGGAGAGCCTGCAGCGTGTGTTTGAAAGGTTTTATCGCGTGGACCGTGCTCGTTCCCGGGTTTTTGGTGGAACCGGCCTGGGATTGGCGATTGTAAAACATATTGTTGAACTGCATGGAGGCGAGGTCTTCGTAAGCAGTCAGATTGGTGTGGGTTCAACCTTTACCTTCTGCCTGCCGGCGGGAGACCAGGTATGCAGGAGTGCGGAGAGTGACAATTGAGTACTCGTCAGCAGAGGATTCAAAGCCGCTTGCGCAGACAGATGATAATAAGAAGCCTCCTGAAGGGCTGCCTGGGCATGACGGTACTGGTTGGCACCGGGGCGGTTATGCTGTTGCTTTATCATCAGGTCCTGTTATGGCTGGTTGACGTTGAAGTCGCCCAGTACCGCGAATTGCAGGACATAATCACGGTCCCGGCCATTCTTGTTAAACAGGAGACGGTGGTAACCGCGCCGACCCGCGGCCGATTTGAGAACCAGGTGATGGAGGGGGAAAGGGTTCGCGGCGGCTCTGTTGTCGGTTTGTTTTATCCGGAAGGACAGATCAAGCCGGTAACCGTAACCGTACCCCGAGGGGGAATAATAAGCTTTGAGCCTGACGGCTGGGAGCAGGTCCTGGACGGTTTCTCCCTTGAGGGCGGAGACCGTAATATATTCGATTATACTCCCCGTCAGTTCAATGACGGTGTTTTTCAGTATGAACGCGGGGAACCGATATGCAAGGTAATTGACAACCTGGTACCGCTGCGCATGGTGGCAAGATTTGAAACCTCGGCCCTGAGCGAACCGCTGGAGATTGACGATACCATGCAGTTAATCTACCGGGACGAGATTCTGGGGAAGGCCAGGTGCGAGTCAGTCTGGTCGGGAGAGGACCACCAGACGGTCATTCTAAATCTGGACAGCTTTAACGAGGACCTGCTGGTGCGGAGAAAAATAGATGTGGATTGTGTAACTGCCGCCTACCAGGGTGTAATCATTGCCGAAAAGGCTCTGGTGAAAAAACCGAAAGGATATGCGGCTTACCGGATAAAGGAGGGCAAAGTTGAATTGTGCCCGCTTAAGGTACTGAAAATACACCAGGGACAGGCCGTGGTTGAGGGAATCCAGGTTGGCGATACCATTGTAACCACGCCTCATTTGGTGTCCGAGGGCATGACTTATCGATAAGGCCCGGGAGGGGGAAAAATGATCCTGGATATAGCCACCTTGGCAGGAAACGTCAAAGCAGTCCGAGAGAAGGTCAAAAAAGCCGCGCTTAAGGCGGGCACAAACCCCAATGCAGTTCACCTGATTGCGGTCAGCAAAACAGTCGGCCTGGAGGAAGTCGACATGGCCTGCCGCCAGGGGTTATCCGATTTTGGCGAAAACCGGGTTCAGGACCTGATGGTGAAACAGAGTCAGTACCCACGGGTCCGGTGGCACATGATTGGCCGCCTTCAGACCAACAAAGTTAAGGATGTAATTGGCCGGGCTTTTCTCATTCATTCGCTGGACAGATGGTCACTGGCAGAGTAT
This sequence comes from Syntrophothermus sp. DTU052, assembly GCA_001512495.1. Lineage (GTDB taxonomy): Bacteria > Bacillota > Syntrophomonadia > Syntrophomonadales > DTU052 > DTU052. The sequence continues at coordinate 39,708 of LFRU01000090.1, forward strand.
ATTGAGAGAAGGGCTGAAAAGGAAAGAACCGTGGTATCTACACTGCTGCAGGTTAATGTTTCCGGGGAGAAGTCAAAAGGCGGTGTGGCACCAGGGGAAGTACAGGATTTCCTGTACGCTGTCAGCCGCTTAAACCACCTGCGGGTACAGGGACTGATGACCATGGCACCGGAAGTGGATGATCCGGAAGAGACCAGACCTGTATTCAAGGAACTGCGCAGGATATTCGATATAGTTAAAGAAAGTAAGTATCCACGGGTGGAAATGCGTTATCTTTCTATGGGAATGACCCAGGATTTCGAAGTGGCCATCGAAGAGGGGGCAAATATGGTCCGAATCGGCCGGGCACTATTTGACCCCGGGTTTAAGGAGGTTTGAGAAATTGAGTTTTGTTGATAAGCTGTGGCGCTGGTTGGGATTTGCCGAAGTTGAGGAGGAAGAAGTACCCAGTCTGCCGATTGTGGACAACCGGGAAATAAACCGCAAGGCTAATCTGATAAGCCTGCAGGGAGCCAAAACCGTAAAAGTGGTGGTCAGTGAACCCACTACCTTCGAAGAGGCTCAGGACCTGGCCGACAGCCTGAAAAATCGGCGGCAGGTAGTACTGAACCTTAATGGTACCGAAATTGATATTGCCCGGCGTATAATTGACTTCTTGAGCGGAACCACTTATGCCCTTGATGGACAGACCCAGAAACTGGGAGAAAACATTTTTCTTTTTGCACCCAGCAATGTAGAAATCTCCAGAGAACCCAGAATGCTCATGCGGAGTTCCTTTACCTACTCAAAAGGTAGCGCTTTGGGGAGAGAAGAGTAATGGAAACCGGCTTTACGGTAGGCCTTATTGGATGCGGGCAGATGGCCCGGGCTTTGCTCGGCGGCTTTGCTGGAAGCCGGGGATTGCCGGGGGAGATAACCTTGTTTGATATCGAACCCGCCAAAGCCCGAGTCCTGGCTGAAGATTACGGGGCCCGTGTAGCCGATTCAGGATACACCCTGGTACAGGGTGTTGATGTCGTGATAATGGCGGTTAAGCCGCCCCAGGTAAGAACAGTATTGAAAGAGATTGCCCCGGCTCTCAATGTGGATAAAGTTCTGGTGTCTGTAGCCGCCGGGGTTACTCTGGCCTCCATACAGGAAAGTATTGACCCCCATATCCCGTTAGCCCGCGTCATGCCTAATGTGCCGTGCCTTATTGGGCAGGGGGTAATCGGCCTCTCCTTCAGCAGTTCGGCAGCTGATGACAAACGGCAAATGATTCGTCAGCTCTTTGCTGCTGTGGGACTGGTGGAGGTAATTCCTGAAGAGCACATGGACGCGGTAACCGCAGTATCCGGGAGCGGTCCCGCTTTTGTCTTCCTGGTTGCTGAAGCCTTGACCGATGCTGCAGTTGACATCGGCCTGCCCCGGGACATGGCCCGGCGTATGGTCAATCAGACCCTGACCGGGTCAGCGCTCATGATGCAGGAAACCGGCGAGCACCCGTCGGTTTTGCGGGAGAGGGTTACTTCGCCTGGCGGAACCACCATTGCCGGCTTACGAGCGCTGGAAAGCAGGGGAGTTAGAGCGGCCTTCTTCGATGCGGTAAGGGAAGCGTACAACCGGGCTGCAAGACGGTAATTGGTGGTGGGGGAGATGAGTAGATTATATGGTATATGATGTTGTAAATCTGGCCTTTGAGGTCATGATGTGGCTGGTGGTCATCAGGTGCATCCTGTCGTTTATCAGGCACAATCCCTATCAACCTATTATCCGTTTCATATATGACATAACCGAACCGATAATGGCGCCTTTTCGTCGGCTGTTGCCGCCGGCCGGAGGGATTGATTTTTCTCCTATCATTGTGTGGATGGTGCTGATGCTGTTGCGTAATCTGGTACTCGGGATATTGAACGCAATCTTGTAAAGCCTGCATAATAGCCTGAGTCTATTGAAGTTTTACGAACTGCCGGAAAGGATAAGTCCAACCGCTTTTCCAAATGCTGCTCCATATGGCCTTGGAATATCAGATAGTCAGGAGATAATCTATGCGTGCCAGATGTGAAATTGAATTACTCGCACCGGCCGGCAAATGGACAGTTCTGAAGGAAGTCCTCCAGGCCGGAGCTGATGCAGTTTACCTGGGAGGTAAAAGGTTCAATATGCGCCTTTTGCGTCCTGATTTTAATTTTACCGACCTTGAATTACAGGATGCGGTAGCCCTGTGTCATGATAATGGGGTTCGGCTTTATGTAACTTTAAACAACCTCTATCATGAAGAGGAGCTGCCCGCACTGCATGATTACCTGGAATTTCTGAAAGCTATCCAGGTGGATGCGGTTATCATCCAGGATCTGGCCCTGATAGAAGCCTGCCACCGGCAGGGTATTACCATGCATGCCAGCGTTCAAATGGGGGTTAACAATCTTGAAACCGCGAGACTCTTGGAACAAAGTGGTGTAAGCCGCGCCGTGCTGTCAAAAAACCTGGCCCTGCATGAGATCAGGGAGCTCAGAGACCAGAGCAGCCTGGGACTGGAGTATTTTGTCCATGGGGACCTCTGCGTTGCTCATACCGGCCAGTGCCTGATGTCCGGGCTGCTTTTTGGGAGAATCGGAAACCGAGGGGAGTGCCGTAAGCCCTGCCGCTGGTCGTACGACCTGGAAACGGCTCAATCGGGAAAGATTGTTACTGACCAGTACCTCCTGGCATTCAAGGATCTCTGCCTTTATCACTGCATACCGGAGCTGGTCGCGGCCGGGGTGACCTCCTTTAAGATCGAGGGTCGTATGCGCGAAGCAGAGTACCTGCGTCTGCTGGTCTCCTGTTACCGGAAGGCCATTGACAGATATCTGGATGGTTCAGAGCCCCCGACGGCCGGTGACCTTGAATACCAGAGACTTTATGGAAACAGAATCCGTGATTTCACTTGCGGCAGCCTTTATGGGCGCCCGACTATCAGCGAAATTGGTCTTTCCGGAGAGCGGGAACCTGCCTTTCCCACGGCTCCCATCAAGCTTACCCGGCTGCAAAAAGAGGATTACCGCCAATGGAGTGGCCAGGGACAGCAGCTTGACCTCTCAGTGAAGGTCGGCAGCCGGGAGGGATTGAGGGCAGCCCTGAATAAGGGAGTCAGGACTGTTGTCATCCCCGGAACGATTTACCGGGGCCGCGGCTTCTCCACCCTGCAGGATATTGCAGCAGCCCTACAGGAAGCAATGGAGGCCGGTACCAGAGCAATCCTCGAGCTGCCCCGAATCATCACCGTCAGTGATCGCTCGAAAGTCAAGGAGATCTGGGACCTGGTTGCAGCCGCCGGGGTGAACGAAGTAGCCGTACATGATCCCGGTTCGCTTCTGGTCGCATCCCGCTTAGGGATTAAAGCCGGGGCGGCTTACGGTTTCAATCTGGTCAACAGCCGTGCGGTTGAGCAGGTTAAAGCCTGGGGAGCGGTTTGGGCCTCCCCATCGCTTGAAATCAGCCGCGACCATTTACAGGATATGGCGAGTGAAGCGCCGCTGCCTCTGGAGGTGGTGGTAAACGGGCCGCTGTGCGGTATGATAAGTGATTACTGTCCGGTGGGTTCAACGGATGGCGGCGATGCTGAATGCTGTAATTCTCCCTGCGAGAGGGACACCTACTGGCTGGTGGACGGCCTGGGGCAGAATTATCCCCTGGAATGTGATGAACAGTGCCGCTGTTATATTTATCATCCCTTTGAGTTGTCCCTGTTTACCGCATTACCGTGGCTGGCCCCGCGGATATCTTCAGCCAGGATTGAAGGAGATGGTTATCCGCCGGAACTCCTGAGCCAGGTTATAGACATATACCAGTCTGCCATCCAGGACATAAGCAGAGGCGAGTGGAATCAACAAGCAAATTTTAACCGTCTGCTTGACTTGTTTCCTCATGGTTTGACCACAGGACCATGGGAGGGACCGGGGGCTGACCCGGGTAACTAAAGCCGGCAGATATGATTTCTTATGGCCGGATTCAATAGGAGAGGAGGTAACCCATGATTTCGCCGATTGAGATCAGAAGACAGGAGTTCAGCCGCAGGCTCAGGGGGTACAGTAAAGAAGAGGTGGATTCCTTCTTGGTCAATATCGCCGAGGAATTTGAAAGGCTTTACCGGGAGAATGCCGAGCTGAAAGAAGCGGTTCAGCGTGCAGAAATTGATATGGCAAAATACAAGAAACTGGAGGAAACTCTTAACCAGACCCTGTTGCTGGCGCAGCAGACTGCCGAAGAAATAAAGCTGAATGCTCATAAGGAAGCCCGGATGTTGTTGGATGGTGTCCGCCAGAAGATCAAGGAGACCTTTGCCGTTTATGAAGAGATGCTGAAAAGGTTGAACATCTACCGTACCGAGATGAAATCATACATAAATGCCCAGGTGGAGTTTATGGAGCGTCACGACCAGAGATTGGAGGAATTAACCTCTTTCTTTTACAGCCAGGATACTAAAGAGCTGTTGGAGGCAATCTCCAAGGCCGAGAAGGGTGGAGATTAGGACTGGTGATTTCGCCATGGGATGACGGGGTGCGTATGGAGGTTAAGGTTCAACCGCGCTCATCCCGCAATGAGCTGGTTGGTTTTCAGGAGGGTGTGTTAAAGGTAAAATTAACGGCTCCTCCGGTCGAGGGAGAAGCCAACCAGGCTTTAATCTCTTTCCTGGCTGAAGTTCTGGGCACCAGCAAGAGAAACGTGGTGATCCTCAGAGGTGAGACCGCCCGTTTAAAACTGGTGGGCGTTCACGGAATATCTCCGGCCGAGGCCGAAAACAAGTTGAAAAGATCCAGGCAGAGAAAGCGGTAATCCAGGAGACCGTCGTCTTGTCCAACGGGACCGGGCGGATTTTACAAGGAGATGAGTGCTTGCAGACTACCGGCAAGAGGATCAAGCAGGTCCTGGAGAGGCTGCACCAGGAATACCCCCAGGCGGGAACCCGGCTGAAATGGAACAGCGTGTTTGAACTCCTGGTGGCTACCATACTGTCGGCGCAGACTACAGACAATCAGGTTAATCACATAACAGCCACGCTGTTCAAACATTATAACAAACCTCAGGATTTTGCCGCTCTCACACCGGAAGAGCTGGAACCCTGGATCAAGGGATGCGGGCTCTATCGAAATAAGGCCGGTTTCATAATTGAAGCCTCCCGGATGATTATGGACCGTTTTGCGGGTAAGGTTCCCGATACCCTGGAGGAACTCCTGGAACTGCCGGGAGTAGGGCGCAAGACGGCCAATGTTATATTAAGCGTTGGTTTTGGCAAACCGGGGCTGGCAGTAGATACCCATGTGCAGAGGGTCACTTCCCGATTGGGGTTTACTACCGGCGACAACCCCGATCACACTGAACTGCGGCTGAAGAGCCTGATACCCCCTGAGGACTGGGGTATGGCCCACCACCTTTTTATCTGGCATGGGCGCAGTCTCTGCCGGTCTCGTAAACCCAGGTGCCGCCAGTGCCCGCTGTCTGATCTGTGCCCGGCCGCGGAGATTATCTGAACGGAGCAACTCCTCACGGCTGAATCCGGACCGCTAGCAAGTGTCAGCCGCCGGCCGCCGCATATGCACAATGATACCCAACCAGGCCGCTGTTGGCGTCCCCTACATTTTCCCGACCTGTTTTGGGGGATACCTTTTCCCTGACGACTCATACCATGACATTATCACTGATTAACAACAAAAATCTTAAATCAAAGTTGTATCCTGGTCGCTGATATGTTAATATGAACGTTCAGATAGAACTGATGATATCCAAAAGGCTGTGAAGGGGACAAGTAACTTCCCGGGTGGAACCAGCGAGTCTGGGACGGTGAGAGCCGGGCCGAAGCCAGGATGGTGAAGATCACCCCGGAGCTTTTAACCGAACTCGGGCTGAATAGCCTGATAGTAGGCTTAAACGGCTTTTCCCCGTTATAGGAAATAGAGGGAACTGTGGTTAAATAGGGTGGTACCGCGGAAGAACACCTTTCGTCCCTAAATGGGGATGAAAGGTTTTTTGGATTTACGGACTTAAGGAGTGTTGGTATGGCAAAAGGCAGGTATGATCACACCATTAATCTTATGAAAACCGACTTCCCCATGAGAGCAAACCTCCCGGAAAGAGAACCGGAGATCCTAAAATTGTGGGAAGAAATGGGTATCTATCAGAGAGTCCAGGAGCAGAACCAGGGGCGGCCCAAGTTCATACTCCATGACGGCCCCCCGTATGCCAACGGGCACATTCACCTGGGGCATGCACTGAACAAGGTATTAAAGGACATAATTATCAAGTTCCACACCGCTACCGGCTATGATGCCCCTTATGTTCCCGGATGGGACACCCATGGCCTCCCCATCGAACAGCAGGCCATTAAGGCTCTGGGAATTGACCGGCACCATACGGATGTGGTGGAGTTCAGGCGCTACTGCAAGGAATACGCCCTGAAGTACATGGATATCCAACGCCGGGAGTTTAAGAGGCTGGGGGTAAGGGGTGACTGGGATCATCCTTATCTCACCCTGGAACCCGGATTTGAAGCCGTACAAATCGGCGTGTTCGGGGAAATGGCCAAAAAAGGGTATATTTATCGGGGGCTAAAATCGGTTTACTGGTGCTGTGATTGTGAAACCGCCCTGGCGGAAGCCGAGATTGAGTATGCGGATAAGCAGTCCGACTCCATATACGTAAAGTTTCCCTTTAAGGACTCCAATGACCTGTTCCCGGTAGAAGATGCCTTTATGGTCATCTGGACCACCACTCCCTGGACTCTGCCCGCTAATACTGGAATCTGCCTTCATCCCGAGTTTGATTACGTTCTGGTGCAGGTTGGCGGAGAGAAGTATGTTGTGGCCCAGGAACTCCTGGCGAAAGTGGCCCAGGAGGCGGGATGGACCGCTTACCAGGTAGTTACCAGGTTTAAAGGACGGGATTTGGAGGAGGCGGTCTGCCGCCATCCCTTTATAGACCGGGATTCAATCGTGATCTGCGGAGAGCATGTCACTCTTGATCAAGGAACCGGCTGTGTGCATACGGCGCCTGGTCATGGAGTCGAGGACTTTGAAATCGGCAAAGCCTATGGACTGCCGGTGATTTCTCCCCTGGATGACAAGGGGGTATTCACGCAGGAAGGCGGCAGGTACGAGGGACTGTTCTGCTATGACGCCAACCCGGTTATCATAAAGGACCTGTTTGACCTCAACATGATGTTAAAGGCCGACCGCATCAGCCACCAGTACCCACACTGCTGGAGGTGCAAGGAGCCCATCGTCTTCCGGGCTACTGAACAGTGGTTTGCATCCATTGAAGCCTTCCGCCAGGATATACTAAACAGCATTGACAACGTCAGGTGGATACCGGGCTGGGGAAGGGACCGAATCTACCACATGATCGCGGACCGGGGGGATTGGTGCATTTCCCGACAGCGTACCTGGGGGGTACCTATACCCATCTTCTACTGTGATACCTGCGGCAAGACGATCATCAATGATGAGACTATCAGTTACCTGCAGGAGATATTTGCCGCCGAAGGGAGCGATGCCTGGTTTGCACGATCGGCCGCAGAGCTTCTGCCGCCGGGATTTGCATGCAGCGACTGTAAGGGAACCAATTTCTCCAAAGAAACTGATACCATGGATGTCTGGTTTGACTCCGGCTCCAGCCACATGGCGGTTCTGGAGACCAGACCGGAACTGCGGTGGCCGGCCGATCTTTACCTGGAAGGGAGTGATCAGCATCGCGGCTGGTTCAATTCCTCTATCAGCACTTCGGTAGCGGTTCGAGGGGTGGCTCCTTATCGCGGTGTCCTCACCCACGGTTTTCTGGTTGATGAACAGGGGCGCAAGATGTCCAAGAGCATGGGCAATGTGGTGGATCCCCTTAAGCTGATTGAGGAACTGGGAGCCGATATATTACGGCTGTGGGTCTCATCGGTTGACTACCGTACAGATGTATCGGCATCGGACAGGATTATGAGTCAGCTGGCGGAAGCCTATCGCAAGATCCGCAACACCTGCAGGTTTATTCTCGGCAATCTCTTTGACTTTGACCCGGATAAAGACCGGGTCAGCCCGGAGCAGATGAATGAGCTTGATCGGTGGGCGTTGCTGAAACTTAACAAGCTGATATCGAGGGTTACCCGGGGCTATCGCAATTATGAATTCCACCTGGTTTACCATTCGATACACAATTTCTGCACGGTGGATATGAGTGCCGTTTACCTAGATATAATCAAAGATCGACTTTACACCAGCCACAGCCGGAGCCAGGAGAGAAGAGCGGCTCAGACCGTTATGTACGATGTGATTCATTCCCTGGTCAGGATACTCTCACCTATTCTGGCCTTTACCAGCGAAGAGATCTGGTCATATCTGAGGCGGGAAGACGATCCGATAAGCGTTCAGTTGGCGGGATGGCCGACGATAGATGAGGGTACTCAGGATCCGGAACTGGAAGCCAAATGGGAGCGGATCTTCAAGGTAAGAGAAGTGGTGGCCAAAGCCCTGGAAGAAGCACGCCGCAGCAAAATTATCGGCCATTCACTGGGTGCCAGCGTGCACCTTGTGGCCAACTCCCAGTGGCTTGAAGACCTGCGGTCGGTTCCCGATCTTGATAAGATTTTCATAGTCTCCGGGGTGTCCCTGGAACCGGGTGAGCCTCAGGAAAACGGATATGTGAGTTTGGAAGAGGTTCCGGGAATCTGGGTTAAGGTGCAGCAGGCTAATGGCAGCAAGTGTGAGAGGTGCTGGGTTTACAGTCCTACGGTGGGCGAGGATGAAATCCATCCCACGCTGTGCGGCAGGTGTCTCGATGTCATTACCCGGCTGTAAACTGTATTTGAGCCCTGGTATTTACTACTCTTTTTTAAGGGGGTTGGGGGATTGAGTGACGACGGGCAGAGGCTGATTATCACCGTAATCGGGCGCGACCGCATCGGCATAATTGCCGCTATTTCAAAGATCTTGGCGGAAGCGCGCATTAACATCCTGGACATAAACCAGACCATTATGCAGGGGTTTTTTACCATGATCATGGTCGTAGATGCCAAAGAGAGCACTGTTGATACCGCGGAGTTGAACCGGAAACTGGATGAAAAAGGCAGGGAACTGGGGTTGGTGATCACTACTCAACATGAAGATGTTTTTCACTATATGCACCGCATCTGAATGCTCAATTATAACTGCACCCGGTGCCTACCAACGCCATAATTTGGACGAGGAATCGCCATAGGGCGGTTCTTTGTGCTAAAGAGAGGTTGACGTTTATACCTTTAGGGTTATACTGTAGTCTAAATTCAGGAAAATGAGGTGCCCTTTATGCCAATGACCCTGGCGCCATCCGAGATACTGGAAACGGTTAAGATGCTTCAACTGCAGAACCTGGACATACGCACCATTACCATGGGGATAAGCCTGAGAGGTTGTCGCAGCGATAGTCTGGAGCAGACCAGGAAAAAGATCTTTGCCGCCATAACCAGCAAAGCGGAAAGGCTGGTTAGAACTGGAGAGGATATCGAAAAGGAATATGGAATACCTATAATTAACAAAAGAATATCGGTTACTCCCCTGGCCATCATCGCTGACGGTTTCGGGGTTGAAGAAATGGTTGAGCTGGGATGCTGCCTGGACGAAGCGGCCAGGCAGTGTGGGGTTAACTTCATTGGTGGTTACTCCGCTCTGGTTCATAAAGGAATGACCGAGGGCGACCTGGCCCTGATAAAATCCATTCCGAAAACCTTGACCCGGACCGAAAGGGTATGTGCGTCAGTTAATATCGGAACTACCAAAGCAGGAATAAACATGGAAGCCGTTTCGTTAATGGGGCACATCATTAAAGAGACGGCGGAAATGACCGCGGACCGGGATGGGATCGGTTGTACCAGGCTGGTGGTATTCTGCAATGCGCCTGAGGATAATCCCTTTATGGCCGGAGCTTTTCACGGGGTGGGGGAGCCTGCGGCGACTATCAATATCGGGATTAGCGGTCCGGGGGTGATTCTGGAAGTTGTCAGAGGGCTGCCGGATGCCGATCTGGGTACCCTGTCCAATGAGATCAAAAAGACGGCGTTCAAGATAACCCGCATGGGAGAGTTGGTGGGCCGGGTGGCCAGCAGCCGCCTGGGAGTACCCTTCGGGATTGTAGACCTGTCACTGGCCCCTACACCGGCGGTGGGTGACAGTGTGGCCGGCATACTGGAGGCTATGGGATTGGAGAGGTGCGGTGTTCCCGGAACCACCGCTGCACTGGCTCTGCTCAACGATGCAGTTAAAAAAGGAGGGGCCATGGCATCCTCCTATGTGGGGGGGCTTTCGGGTGCGTTTATTCCCGTAAGCGAAGATGCGGGAATGATTGAGGCGGTTGCCGAGGGGTACCTTTCGCTGGAAAAGCTGGAGGCTATGACCAGCGTCTGTTCGGTAGGGCTTGATATGATTGCTGTTCCCGGCGATACACCGGCCAGTACCATATCGGGAATAATTGCGGACGAAGCGGCTATCGGTATGATAAACCGCAAGACTACAGCGGTGCGAATAATCCCCGTTCCCAACAAATCAGAGGGGGAATGGGTTGAGTTTGGAGGGTTATTGGGCAGGGCCCCGGTCATGTCTGTTAGCAAAGGTGATTCTCGTCCTTTTGTTGACCGCAAGGGAAGGATACCGGCTCCAATCCAGGCATTAAACAACTGAAGGATGTGTAAGATGTTATCCATAGAAGAATACGAGCAGGTGCTTGCCATCGGCATGTCACAGAAGATATTGGGATATGAGTTTTCGCGGACTTTTGTGTACCTGGTGGATGGGCTGCTGATTGATACCGGTGTGCCAAAATGGGGCGACCGCTTGGTGAAGGTTATGGCCGATCATGAAATCAAGCTGATTGTGAATACGTATTATTCATTAGAGAATATAGGCAACAACGCTCTCCTGCAGAGGGCGTTCAGTGTACCGATCAGAGCGCATAAAGAAGCTGCTGAAAATATTAGGCACCCGCGTCCGGAAGGATTGGTGAAGCGCTGGCTGTGGGGGCAGCCCCCGTCCAGTAAGGTGTCTAAGCTGAAGAATTACATCCGTTTTGAGGACTACTATTTCAAAGTCCTGGAGACGCCAGGGATCGGCCCCGGGCACATCTGCCTTTTTGAACCCGAACGGGGTTGGCTGTTCAGCGGCCGTCTGCTAGCTGAAAGTGAATTGAAAAAAGGCCGGGACATAAAAGAACTGGCCAGGGAATTGAAGCGCGTGCTGTCCCTCGAACCCAGGACGGTCTTCTGTACCGCTCACGGGGTCTTGACCGACGGCTTATCGGTAATTGAATCAAAGCTCAGGACTGTGGAGATGGGAATTCGTGATGAAATATGGGATGACGCCTGGTCTTTAAGCAACTGAAGGCAAGCCATTCGACTATTCAACCGCAGTGCATGATCGGGTATCGACTTGGTACGATGATGGTATAATACTCTTAGAGCCGAGGTGACTAATTACCGCTCTAACGAAAGGATGCATGAAAGACAATCAGGAACCGGTTACAGCCGGGATCGTTCGACGACTAAGCGAAAAGATTGATGAGCTGTCAGTTAACCTGGAAAAAATGAAACTGGCAGAATACGTTGCGATGATGGAGAACCCTCGCAGGCTCCTGTACATGAATTTTATGATGGGTTTGGTACGGGGGTTTGGCATGGCTATTGGATTTACCATTCTGGCAGCCCTGGTATTATGGTTTATGCAGAGGCTGGTGGTTCTCAATCTGCCGTTGATCGGCGATTTCATAGCAGATATTGTCAGACTGGTTCAGCACGAGTTGCAGGTGGGAGGGCCAAATCTGGGCGGAGTGTGATCTATTGGATAATACCGAACAGCAATTGGTGCAGAAGAGGCTGAGATTACAGGAGGCCATAAAGCGCAAATCGGAAACGGCTTCTATTCCTCTACGTGAAATGACTGATGAATTGTCGTTATATGATCAGCACTCGGGCGACCTGGGTTCTGAGACCTTTGAGCGCGAAAAGGATGCGGGCATTCAGGAAATGTTGGAAGCGGAATTGGCCCGGGTAGATGATGCGCTCAAACGGCTGAGAACCGGTGGGTATGGGATCTGTGAGAGTTGCGGGCAGCCTATTGATCCCAGGAGGCTGGAGAGACTTCCAGATGCCAATCTGTGCATCTCATGTGCCCGCGGGCAAAGGGATCGTTTCATCCGACCTCCGGAGGAAGAGGTCCTTGATATGCATGAGATTGATGCCAGAGGAGACCAGTTTGAGGTCGCCGGTTATGACTTGTTTGATGAGTATGGGCTGGATAGAGACAGTGTACAAGGCTAAATATACCGAGGAAGGGGGTTAACATGTGCGCATAGGAGTATTCTCTGATAGTTATCGACCTTACACCAGCGGAGTCGTCACTTCAATTTGTACTTTTAATGAAGAACTCAGCAAACTGGGGCACGAAACCTTTATATTTGCCCCCAGCTATCGTAATTATCGGGATGAGGAAGAAAATGTGTTCCGCATCTTTTCTGTTCCTTCGCCGAGTAACCCCGGTTATACATTAGCGGTTCCGTTATCACCCAGAGTCAATCGCATAGTAAAAACACTGAACCTGGATGTTGTCCATGTCCATTCGCCCTTTATTCTGGGGCAGATAGGGGCCAGTTGTTCTCGAAGGCTGGGCATCCCTTTAGTTTTTACCTATCACACGCTTTATGACCAGTACGTGCATTATGTACCGGTGGCCCAGGAGATTGCCCGGGAATGGGCCAACAAATACATCAGCAGTTTCAGCAACCGCTGTGACCTGGTGATCACCCCTTCTCTGGAGATCAAGAAAATGATCCAGAGCAAGGGGATTAAGACCCCCATTGAGGTTATACCCACGGGAGTAGAAACCCGCAAGTTTGAAAAGGGTGATCCCACCTGGCTCAGAAGACGGTACAACATTCCTCCTGAGCGCAAGATTTGCCTGTTTGTGGGGAGGCTCTCTCGGGAAAAGAACATCGATTTCCTGCTGCAGGCCTTCCAGAAGATAAAGGCGGAATACAACGAAACCTGCCTGGTGATAGTCGCTACCGGTCCCCTGGAGAAAGAACTCAAAAAAATGGTAATTAACCTGGGCTTGGCCCTGAATGAGGATGTCATCTTCACCGGATTCCTGCCCGAGGAAAACCTGGTGGATGCCTACTGTGGGGCCGATATCTTTATCTTTGCTTCGGTTACGGAAACCCAGGGCATCGTGCTGGTTGAAGCTATGGCGGCCGGTTTGCCGCTGGTGGTGGTTAAAGCCACCGGGAGCCAGGAAATGGTTGAACATGAGCGCCAGGGCATGGTAGTCGATTACGACCTCGACGTATTTGCCCGGCAGGTCCTGCACCTGCTGCGCGACGACGAGTTGCGAAAGAGATTTTCCGCTGCGGCGGTTAAACGTGCGTCGGAACTTTCCTCCCGCGCTATGGCACGTAAGATGGAGCAGCAGTACCTCCAGGTGATAGAGCAAGGACATGCCAATCGCAGTCGTCATCTCTTCGCCAAATGGCGTTCAGGTTAGGCGGAGCCGGTTCGGTTATTATTTCTAGTTATTTTTGCTTCACCTTTTGGCATGCTAAATGTGGGGGGTGACGCAAAATGAAGCGCAAAAGTGCCGGCCTGAATACAGCCGGGCTAGGCGCTTTAGTTACTGCCATCGGAGCCACCTTTTTTAAGCGCAGTAACCTGGGGCGCGGTATCATCGGCTTTGGTCTGGCGCACATCGTGCTGGGACTGCTGGATCGTCTTCGAACCGGCATCCGAAGGTAGCTCCCTCCTGCACCGGGGAATCCCGGTGCTTTTTGCTGGTCCGCATAATTCCGGGGAAAGGCCCTGGGGGGATAGTCTTTTTTCGAACTGGAGGGATGGGAGTAAATAAGGCGGGTACAAATAAAAATCCTGTTACAAGGAGGGTGGGAAACAGTGGTAATTAATGAGTTCATAAGGGTGGTGCGGCCGTCTTGGGGCAGCCTGGTTTATCTCCTGAGGACGGAGGAGGGTATGGTGGCAGTCGATACCGGAGCGGAAACCGGGGCGGCGTCGACGGTGACTGCGTACGTTCGCCACCGGTTTCAGGAGGAACTAAGATACATATTCCTGACTCACTGGCATGGCGACCATACTGGAGCCGCCGAAAAGATCCGGGAACTAACGGGGGCGGAAATAATATGTCACCGGGATGAATCCCGGCTCCTGGCAGGAACGGGTGAGATTGAATACTGCTGGAACCGGCCCATGCCCCGAACCGGTTTAACCCCATTTCTCCGGATGGTATCTGCCGCCGGATATGGTTTGATGAAAGCCAACACTGCTCCCCTGCAGGCGGATATTCTGGTTAAGGACGGAGATATGCCTTTTGGCCCCGAATGGACGGTTATCCATCTCCCCGGGCACACCCCCGGGAGCTGTGGCCTGTGGTCGGAGCGCCATCGGATATTGTTCGCAGGAGATACCGTTTTATGTGTGGGGAGAAGAACGATTCACCCTCCAGTTTCTTTTCTTATCCAGGATCGCAGCAAATTTTACCAATCATGGTGCAGGTTAAACCGGTTAGGGGAAATTAACTGGATACTTCCGGGCCATTTCCGTCCCCTCCGCTGGAACGGGCCCCTTGACATATTACCTGCGGTGCAGAAATACGCATAAAACAAGGGGATGATAGAGATCGGCAGGGGATTGCGGGTTACCAGCTTGATATTCCTATTGGTTTTCACCACGGCAGTTTCCGGCTGTACCAATGTACGGGAGGTGGAGACCTTTACTTCGGTGGAGGAGGTATCCCGCTATTTTATTGACGAGAATGAAGCCATAAAGGTGGTGGCCGGTAGCCGTGAGGTTGCCGGCTTTCGCAGATCCACCCCGGCTCCCTGCCTTATTCAGGTGGAAAAATACCCTACAGCAGGAGAGCCTTTCTACGTTATCAGAGTTGCTGAAGACCTGGGGGATCGCCTGGTCATGTATGACCAGTATACGGTAGATGCATACAGCGGAGATATTATCGATTGAGTAAGGGGCGGTACCGGGGAAAATACCGCCTGTTGAACTGTGGTATAATAGAGTTAATTTTTTCGGGGGCGGGTATATGCGTTTCTTAGCTGTGTTCCTGGGCGTATTGGGATTGGATCGAGTGGTTAAATACTGGGTTCAGCAATCTCTGCCCTTAAACCATTCAGTGCCGGTTATTGAACCGGTTCTCTATTGGACTTATATAAAGAATAAAGGTGCCGCCTTCGGCTTTTTCCAGGGCATGAACGGTTTTCTAATGGCATGTGCAGTATTGGTCATCGGTGGGGCCCTGGTTTACATAATGTCTCACCGACCCCGGCCCGGCATTGTTACCGCCCTGGCCATGATTACCGGCGGGGCCGCCGGGAATCTTATTGACCGTTTCCTGTTTGGCGGGGTGATAGATTATATTGATATCAGGATCTGGCCGATTTTTAACCTGGCCGATATTGCTATTGTAGCCGGGTCCCTGTTGATAATCGTGTATGCGGTATTCTGCAGCCCGGAGGAGGAAGGAAGCCTGTGGAAAGAATGACCCTGGTAGTTGAGGAAGAAGACCACGGGAAGAGGCTTGACCAGTACGTAAGTCAGAAGGCGGAACGGCTGTCGAGGGTTGCGGCAGCCGAACTTATCAAAAACGGTGAAGTCCAGGTTGAAGGCAGGAGGGTCAAGGCCAGTTACCGGATCAAGAAAGGCGAACTGGTTTCGGTTCATATACCCCCTCCTCGGGAAACTGAACTTGTACCCCAGGACATACCGCTGGCAGTAGTATATGAGGATCAGGATCTGCTGGTTATCGATAAACCGCAGGGAATGGTGGTGCATCCGGCCCACGGCAATTGGGACGGCACTTTGGTCAATGCGTTACTGCATCAGATTAAGGATCTTTCCGGTATAAATGGTGAGCTTCGTCCTGGAATTGTTCACCGTTTGGACAAGGACACCTCAGGTCTTATGGTAGTGGCCAAGAACGATCAGAGTCACCGCCACCTGGCAGAGCAGATCAAAACCAATAAGTTGACCAGAGAGTACACGGCCCTGGTTCACGGCCGGATCCGGGAAAACCAGGGGATGATTGAAGCCCCCATCGGACGCGATCCCCGGGACCGCAAGAAGATGGCGGTGGTGGCGGGGGGAAAACCCGCCGTTACCGGATACCGGGTCTGGGAACGGTTTGCGAACTACACCCTGGTACGGTGCCGTTTGGAAACCGGGAGAACTCACCAGATCAGGGTACATATGGCCTATTTGGGTCACCCGGTGGTGGGGGATCCCCTGTACGGACCGCGCAAGAATCCATGGGGTTTAACCAAGCAGGCCTTACACGCCAGCCTGCTCACCATCATGCACCCGACCAACGGTGAGGTTATGACCTTCCAGTCACCGCTCCCTGATTATTTCAATGACCTCCTGCGGGACTTGACTGCTGTCAAATGACAGGTTTTTACGGTTGTGATGTCATTCCAATCTTTTTGTTTGACTTCAGATAAGTGGTGGGATAAAATTCATTAAGGTAACCTTTAAGTTGGTCCTGTGAGGTCAACAAGGTGGTAAGCGGACAATGCGGTCTACCTTGTTCTTGCACGGGTAGACCTTTCGTATTGTAAGGGGGTTCTCCGGGTGGGCTTGATCGAAAAGAAAAAGATTATGGATGAGACGGCGATGCGCCGAGCCATAACCAGGATTGCCCATGAAGTGATTGAGAGAAACAAAGGAGTTACCAACCTGGTGGTCGTAGGCATCAGGCGCAGGGGAGGTCCACTTGCTGAGAGACTGGCGGCTAAAATCGGCGAAATAGAAGGGGTTGTTATCCCGGTGGGGCTTCTTGACATAACCCTTTACCGTGATGATCTGACCGCTTTGGGTCCGCAGCCCCTGGTTCACAGGACGGAAGTTGGTTTCGACATTAATGGAAAGATAGTGGTTCTGGTAGATGATGTACTTTACACGGGTCGGACCGTAAGGGCCGCCATGGACGCGCTCACGGACCTGGGGCGATCGCGATCGATTCAGCTGGCGGTCCTGGTGGATCGGGGGCACCGGGAGCTGCCGATTAAGGCGGATTTCGTAGGCAAGAATGTCCCCACTTCCAGCCGAGAGACGGTTTCGGTAAGAGTCCGGGAGATTGATGGGATTGACGAAGTGGTAATTGAAGAAAAAACATAGGGTTGAGTTCCCTTTAAAACAGTCCCGAGAGGCTGGCAAGGGAGCGGGGAATACCAAAGGATTTTACACCTTACCAGCCAAATGGGCGGTAAGGTTTTTTTGTGGGTATCAGTCGGGGATGGTTTGAAACGGTCCTTCCTGGCACACAGTAATTGAAACAGGGGGTTGATTAAATGGTTTTTGTACATCGGAAAGACCTTCTGGGGTTGGCAGATCTGAGCCGGAGTGACATCGATACTATACTGAACACCGCAGTTCCTATGAAGGACGTTCTCACCCGGGATATCAAAAAGGTCCCAACCCTCAGGGGCAAGGTTATCTGTACCGTTTTTTATGAAAACAGCACCCGAACCAGGACCTCGTTCGAGCTGGCCGGCAAATACTTGAGCGCGGACACGGTCAACCTGGCAGTAACTACCAGCAGCGTACAGAAGGGAGAAAGCCTTAAGGATACCATAAAAACCATTGAAGCCATGGGAACCGATGTGATGGTCATCAGGCACTCCATGAGCGGAACACCCCACTATGTGGCCCGCAATACGCAGATGCGGGTGATAAATGCCGGCGATGGTGCTCACGAGCATCCAACCCAGGCCCTTTTGGATATGTTTTCAATCCGCGAGAGAAAGGGGGCCCTGGAAGGGTTAAAGGTAGCCATTGTCGGAGACATCGAACACAGCCGGGTGGCCCGTTCCAATATCATCGGTCTCAGCAAGTACGGCTGTGAGATCCGGGTGGTGGGGCCGGCCACCCTGCTCCCGGCGGAAATCGAGGCTCTTGGGGTCAAAAAGTACTATGATGTGGAGGAAGCCCTGGAAGGAGTCGATGTGGTGAACGTCCTGCGCCTGCAGCTGGAACGCCAGAAGATGGGCTTATTCCCCAGTATTCTTGAATACTCCCAGCGCTTCGGCATTACCCACCAGCGTTTATCCCTGGCGAAAAAAGATGTTATGGTACTCCACCCCGGTCCTATGAACCGAGGTGTTGAAATTGACAGTCGGGTTGCAGAAAGTGCGGTATCAGTTGTAAATGAACAGGTCACCAATGGAGTTGCGGTTCGGATGGCGTTACTGTATCTCATGATGGGAGGAGCTGGTTGAGTGAGACTTCTTATCAAGGGCGGCCGTATTGTAGACCCGGCCAATAACGTAGACATGATCGGTGATGTTTTAATTGAGGGTGGTCTGATAAAAGCGGTATCTCCTGCGATCACAGCCCAGGGCGATGTAGATGTTATGGATGCAGCAGGGTTGTTGGTCTGTCCGGGATTCATTGATATGCATGTCCACCTGCGCGAACCGGGACTCGAGTATAAAGAGACTATAGCTACCGGTGTCAGGGCCGCCGCCGTGGGAGGCTTTACCACCATCTGCTGCATGCCCAACACCGATCCGGTTTGCGATAACCGGGCGGTAGCCTCGTTTATCGTGGAGGCGGCCCGGAAAGAGGGCTTGGTTAATGTTCACCCCATCGGCTGTATAACCAAGGGGCAGCATGGCGAGGAGATTACGGAAATGGCGGCTCTGGTGGAAGCCGGGTGTGTGGGAGTTTCTGACGATGGGAAACCGGTTATGAATGGCGAGGTGATGCGCCGGGCTTTGGAGTATGCCCTGATGTTTAACCTGCCGGTAATCTCCCATTGTGAGGATGCCAACCTTTCCGAAGGTGGACAAATGCATGAGGGTTATTACTCGACCCTGTACGGGTTGAAAGGGATTCCGGCGGTGGCTGAGGAGAGCATGGTAGCCCGCGACATCATGCTTACCCGGATGACCGGCTCCCGGCTGCATATAGCCCATATCAGCACCAAGGGCAGTCTGGAGTTGGTTCGTGAGGCCAGGGAATCAGGGCTTAATGTTTCCTGTGAGGTGACCCCGCATCACCTCACCCTGACTGACAGAGAACTGGCTGAATACGATACGGATTATAAAGTCAACCCTCCTCTGCGCTCCCGGGAACACGTGGAGGCTTTAATAGCCGGGCTCCGTGATGGAACTATCGAATGTCTGGCTTCCGATCATGCTCCCCATGAGGAGGAAGCCAAGGACTGCGAATTCAACCGGGCGGCATTCGGAATATCGGGCCTGGAGACTGCGGTTCCGGTTATATTTACCTACCTGGTTGCAAGCGGAAAGCTTGATGTAAGTACATTGGTTAAGGCCTGGACGGTGGGACCGGCCCGGATACTCGGGCTGGACCGGGGCGTACTGACCCCGGGGAAGGTGGCCGATATAACCATAATCGACCCCAATGAGAGCCGGCAGGTGGACCCGCAGCGGTTTTTTTCCAAAGGAAAGAACAACCCTTACAAGGGTATGAATCTGAAGGGATGGCCCTGTGCGACCCTGGTTAACGGTCGGGTAATTGCCCGGAGAGGGCAGTTGGTATGAAGGGTGGTGTTTCACGAAAAAAGGGTACCTGGTTATAGAACCCAAATCATAGACAGCCAAGCACCGATTTTGATTGACAGGTACCTACAGGGCAGGAAAGCCCCAATATCATTGACCTTACAAGGCAGGATAAATCCGGTATGTGGTGAATACACTAACTAGAGGCAAAGGCCGGAAGCGACGGTTTTCGGATTGGGCCTGGCAGTGGCGGAGCATGGTGTTCCCGGCCTGACCTCACTGGATACGGTAAATGTTGNNGGACCAAACCCGGTTTAAGCTGGTTTCCCATCAAGAGTATGCATCCTGATAACATTATTAATTTGGGAGGTAATTATGCCTTCAGTTGAAAAAGCTCTGGTAATAAGGCACCGTGAGATTGTGCCTTATTACTATGAACTTGAGTTTATCGCTCCCAGCATAGCTCAGGAAGTACTTCCCGGACAGTTTGTTAACATAAGGGTTTCCAACAGCCTGGACCCCCTCCTGAGGAGGCCGTTCAGCATTTATAATGTCGATAAGAAGCTGGGCAGCATCACGGTCTTTTACAAGGTGGTAGGCAGGGGAACGGAACTCCTATCGCTAATGCCTATTCAAAAACGACTGGATGTAATGGGGCCCCTGGGACGACCATTTTCAATTCCCGGGAACATCAACCGGGCCTATCTCATCGGAGGAGGGGTTGGTATTGCTCCCTTGGTTTATCTGGCGCGGGTACTTACCGACAGCGATATTAAGGTCAAGGTGCTGATGGGCGCTTCCACGGCGGGATTTATCTGCGGCCGCGACATGTTTGACCAACTGGGAGTCAATTACTTGATCAGCACCGATGACGGCAGCGAGGGTTTGAAAGGGAAGGTAACCGACCTGTTTGAACAGCAGCTCTTTCTGCAGGATTGCGATTACATCTATGCCTGCGGGCCGGAGCCAATGCTGGCCAAGATTACACGGCTGGCTTTGGACAACGGCATAGATGGAGAAATATCTCTGGAGGGACGTATGGCGTGCGGCGTGGGGGCCTGTCTGGGCTGCAGCCATCCGGTGCTGAAGGATGGAAACCGCAGTTATGCTAAAATCTGCAGTGATGGGCCGGTATTTCGAATAGGTGAGATGCTGTTGCACAATGGGGATGTGAGGTGAATACTACGGACAGGAAAGCCAGGAAAAAATCCCGGATTACTCCGGATTTAAGGGTAAATCTGGGAGGCATAATCCTCAACAATCCGATCACCGTCGCTTCGGGGACCTTTGGCTACGGGATGGAGTATGAACCGTTTATGGATATAGCATCCCTTGGGGCTGTCATTGTCAAGGGGACCACCCTGGAGCCGCGAGCGGGGAACCCACCTCCCCGGATATGCGAAACCCCGTCCGGTATGTTAAACGCCATCGGTCTCGAGAATCCCGGGGTTAAGGCTTTTATCAACCAGCACCTGCCGGTGCTGAGAAGCCGCAAGACTACAGTAATCGTCAATATTGCAGGTAATACGGTGGAGGAATACGCTGAGCTGGCAAGAACCCTGGACGGTCAATCCGGGATTGCCGGGCTGGAACTTAACATATCATGTCCCAACGTCAAACAGGGTGGGCTTCAGTTCGGGACCGATCCGGTTATGGTACAGGAGCTGGTAGCAGCCGTGAAGTCCCAGACTTCGCTCCCGGTCATGGCCAAGCTTTCGCCCAATGTCACGGACATAGTTGCCATAGCCAGAGCGGCTGAGCGCGGCGGCGCAGACTGTCTGTCGCTGATCAACACCCTCCTGGGCATGGCGATTGATATTGAGAACCGTAAACCTTTTCTGGCCAATACCTTCGGAGGCCTTTCCGGTCCGGCCATCAAGCCGGTGGCCTTGCGCATGGTCTACCAGGTGGCCTCGGAGGTACCACTCCCCATTATGGGTATGGGGGGCATCACCGACACCCGCGACGTAATCGAATTCCTCATGGCCGGGGCGACCGCCGTATCTATTGGCACTGCCAATTTCGTAAACCCGCTGGTGACCCAGGAGGTCCTCGCCGGTCTGCGGGACTACATGGAGCAAAACCAAATCACCAGCGTTCAAGAGCTGATTGGTGCCGCCCTGCCCCAAGGACTGCCGAAGAAGGGCAGCGCTGAGTTAACATAATATTGCAGGAGGTCAAAGGGTGCAGGCTAAAGAACGCATTATTCTGGCATTGGATGTTGACAGTGAAGAGAAAGCCCTGAGTCTCGTAGAAATGCTCCATCCTCATGTGGGGCTGTTTAAGGTGGGCATGCAGTTATTCAACAGTGTCGGGCCGGACATCATTCATCGGATCCACGACCGGGGGGGCGAGGTCTTTCTGGATCTCAAGTTTCACGATATCCCCAATACGGTGGGTGCGGTGTCACGGGTGGTAGCCGGAATGGGGTGTATGATGTTTAATGTCCACTGCGCAGGCGGCCGCGAAATGATGGAAGCCGCGGCCGGAGCTGTTCGGGAAGCGGCCGTGAAGCTGGGCATTTCCCGTTCCCGGGTTCTGGGGGTTACCGTGCTTACCAGCCTGTCCCAGTCCCAGTTCAATGCTGAACTGGGGATCCCCGGAGCGATTCGGGACACCGTGGTAAGGTGGGCAGTTATGGCCCAGGATTCGGGACTTGACGGGGTAGTAGCTTCGCCGCATGAAGTGCGAGCCATAAGAGAGAGATGTGGGCCCGATTTCTTGATCGTGACTCCGGGAGTAAGGCCGACCTGGGCGGATACCCAGGACCAGAAGAGGGTTACCACTCCCCGGGAAGCTGTGGAGTTCGGAGCCGACTACCTGGTTATTGGGAGACCCATCACCGCATCCCCGGACCCGGTAGCCGCAGCACAAAAGATTACTGCCGAATTGGAGGATTAGCACTTGAAAAGAGAAAAGATCATGCAGATATTCTTGCAAACCGGGGCCCTGCTGCAGGGCCATTTTATACTTACCTCAGGACGCCACAGCAGTCAGTATATGCAGTGCGCGCGGGTTCTGCAGTACCCGGATCACACCGAGACCCTGGCCCGTATTATTGCCAGGCACTATAACAATGAGCGGATCGACACAGTTATTGCTCCCGCTGTGGGGGGAATCATCGTTGCCTATGAGGTAGCCCGCCAATTGGGAGGAAAAGCTATTTTTTGCGAACGCCAGGATGGGCGCATGATGCTGAGGCGCGGTTTCTCCATTGAACCCGGACAGCGGGTTTTGGTGGTGGAGGACGTTATTACCACCGGAGGCTCGGTACAGGAAGTTATTGACGTGGTGCGTGAGTGGCAAGGAGATGTGATCGGGGTCGGGGTTCTGGTGGACCGCAGCGGTGGTAAGGTTGATTTCGGAGTTCGGACCGAAGCCGTGCTCTCCCTGGAGATTGAGTCCTTTTCGCCTGAGGATTGTCCACTGTGTCGCGAAGGGAAGACGCCCGCAGTCAAACCGGGCAGCAGATCGCTCTCCTGAAACTAAAGGGTTTCATAGGGAGACCCGTTTATATCCGTGGCAAAAATAGTCCGGCCTGGATGTAGACCTCGTTGGGATGTAACGGCCGGTCACAACCTTGCTTACACGCAAGCCGGCTGATAGGCGGCTTTTTCAAAGCGGCGGTTCCCTCACATCTTCAATCGGCGGCAGTTTGTAGTATGGCCGGCAGCCGGGGATCCGAAGGGTTGATAAACACCGTCCAGTAGTTGTCATATATCACCATGCCCGGCCGGGAACCCCGCGGCTTTTTTACCTGTGAGCGGAAGGTGTAATCTACCGCCACCTTTTCGGCATCCTTGCCCCGGGAATAGTAGCCTGCCAGAATCGCGGCCTCCTCCAGGGAGCTGACCGGAACCTCATCAATGCTGGCAACTGAGGGAGGCAGTTCCAGGATGACGTGGGCCCCGGCAAAGCCCTGGGCGTGAAGCCAAAGATCCGTTTTTCGTGAGGTCTTCAGGGTTAAGGCCTCGTTCTGGCGGTTGTTTTTGCCCACCCAAATGCATAACCCATCGGTTGACATAAAACGGCGGGGACTGGAAGCTGCAGGCCGGCTCCTGGAACGTGTTTTGGGCCTGGCAAAACCCTGTTCTTCCAGTTCGTCGATTATTTCCTCTATTTCCTCAATGGTTGACGCCTTATCCAACGATACCTGGATTGACTCCAAATACCTTATGTCCTGGCGATTGTATGCGATTAGCTCCTCCAGCCGGTTACGAGCTTTCTTGGCCTTTGCATACTGCTTGAAATACCTCTGAGCATTCTGCTGGGGTGTTAGATGAGGCTGCAGCTCAATTTCCGTTTCCCCCAGTCCGTCAAAGTTGGGCAGTATGACCTTTGACTGCCCTTTGGGTATCTGGTAGCCGTAGGCTGTCAGGAGTTCACCATAGACTTTAAGGATTTCGCTTTTTTGGGCCTGTTCCAGATCACCCTCCTGAAAAAACAGCTTCCTGTAGGCTTTGTCGAGCAGGGTCTTAACATTCCGGCTGATATTGGCCCGCAATGATTCAAATCTGATCTGGGCTAGTCTCTGGTTATAAAAAGTATCCATGGCCAGGTTAAGAGAGTCATAGCTAACCAGATTTTTGTTCTCCGGGCGCACCGGGATGAATGAAAAGAATTCTTCCGGACCATTCGCACCCTCCACCAGGGTAGGATTGGTTTCCGAGATCAGAGTGGGAATTATATTAAAAAAGAGGTTTGACAACTCATAGTCACCACACTCCCCTACGGGGGAATCGGGTTCAATCCCTGCCAGGCTGCACAATTCCCGGCAGGTAACCGGACTGAAGCCCTTCAGGGTGCGAAAAAGTGCAGTGGAAATGGTGGATGAATGGTTGCTGTCGGACCAGAGGGACTGGTAGAACATGGAATAGTCGCATGTTGTTGGATTCAGCTTATCCTGCGATGGAGGCGGTACGTATTCCACTCCGGGGTGAACCTCCCGATGGCTGCTCAATTCATGGCCGTATCTCTTCATTCCGTCCACTATAATATTCTTGTGCGGATCGATCAATACTACATTGGCGTTCTTACCGGTAAATTCGCATACCAGGACCTTTTCCTGCCATTCCATCAGATCGTTCAAGGCTGCAACCTTTAACCATACAATCCGGTCAAAATCCTGCTGGACAAATCCCAGGATCTTCGCCCCTTCCAGGTGCTTGCGCAGCAGCATGCAGAAAGCCGTGGGCTGAGCCGGATTCTCACCACGTTCCCGGGAAATGTACATGCGTGCCCAGCGTTGGTTTATGGAGATTATAAGGTGAGAGCTGCCTCTTTTCTGCCTTATCACCAGGGTAAGCTGATCCCTTTCCGGTTGATATATCTTCTCGATCCGCTGACCGGCCAATTGTTGATTAAGCTCTCTCACCAGGTGGCTGATCGCCAATCCATCAAAGGGCATGATGTGCTCACCTCTGTCTTCAAAGTATAGACGGTTGCCGGAAATCGTACAACTGTACCGTGAAGTATAACGGAATATATTGAGAGTGAGAAGGTTTGAAAAAAGTATGATAAAATCGAAAAAGATGCCGAAAACGATTTTGGATGGATGGGGGTTTTTATGAGCCTGGAAATGGTAAGAGCCTTGTACCATGATATCCTGAGAAAGATTTTACTTCTTGAGGTTGAAAAGAAAGCGACTTCCCGGAGAATTCTTATCCAGAAATCGGAACGTGAACGGCTTCCCCTCATCAGAGATTTTCTCCAGGCTGATTTGTCGAAACACCGCCTGCTGGAGCAGGCAGCGGTTAGTGCCATGCAGAACCATGTCGATGAGGTGCTGGAGCATATCGGCCAGCTCTATCCGTCAAGAGGCGGCATTTCACAGATTGAATGTATCAGGGGTGAATCGGCTCGATGCGAGAAAATGCTGGTGCTGGTCTGTAAAGAGATTAAGCATCCCAAAACCTGTACTTTTTTTGAACGTCGCGTCCTGAATGACATAAAGAGGTTTGTGATTGATCAGGCTCGTGAATACGCGCGCACAGATTTATGATGCTTTCCAAAACCGAGAAATCCTATCAGTCCCGCCTGCCCTTAAACCACCGGGCTGATACTATGGAGAACACGGGTTCAGGAGTACAGGAAACCCTTAAAGGAGGAATCGATTATTCGATGAAAAAAACAGTACTGGAGAGCCAGGAATGGCAGGAAATCATGGAAAGAGAGAAAGAGATCGGGCCTGAGGCGTTGTTGGAGGAGATACTGGAGCAGCGCACCTGGACCAACAGCGAGATACTATGGACAATCAGGAGGATGATCTTTTACTACGCCCTGCATGATAAGGTCCTGCAGCGTGCACCGGTTGAACGCATATTTGAAAATTTCGTCAGCATGATGCGCGGGTTCTATATGATTTTTGATCAGGCCAACCCTGATCTTGACGACAATATACGCAGCTACATCTCGGCTAAAATCGCCGATGCCACCTGGGGAATTAATGCCGGAACGCGTTATTACTTATCCAAGATAAGTAAATAGTTTCTATTAATGTCTGATAATTAGCAGGAATTTGACGGTAATAAGCGAAAATTAGAATCAGAGGATTAGAGCGAATTCGGGGGGAAGGTGTGGGAAAGGCCATTCCCAATTGTACCAGGAACGTCGAATTTTCCGGGCGTTCTGGCAGGTATTGTGATCCTGACTGTTCACCTTGAACTCACCATCGAGATTGATTCGGACTCAAATACATACCATTTCTGAGCAGGGGCTTTCTCACGGCAGCCATTCCTTGGGGGGCAGGGGGGTAGTATGACATCAGTTAAGGGAAAGATAATCAGCCGGATCGTTAAGATGGAGGAGCGTATTAACAAGTGCAGCCGCTGTAAAGATGTTAGGGTATGCTGTTGCCGTCCCGCGACGGGAAAAGGAGATATAGAGGCCAATATCCTGCTTGTTTTTGCCAGCGAGAGCGAGGTGGCTGACCGGAGCGAATTAATTCGGATGAGACAGGAGATATCTTCCATGTCGGGGGATGGTTCCGGAGTGTACCACACCTATATGGTGAGGTGTCAGCCCCGGATATGTAACCGCCGCAAAAACCAGGCGGTACTTTTTGACGGGAGCTTGATCGATACCGAGAACAGGTGTCTTCTTTCCCGTGAACAGTGTGATGCTCTTCTCGCCCAACCGGATGACCAGCAGACCATGAACTGCCTGCATTTTCTTCTGGAAGAGATCGAGATACTGGCGCCGAAGCTGATTATTACCGTGGGGGAAAGAACCTATCAGTATGTTTTTCGCGCTTTTGGGATATTTGATCCTTTTCAGAAGCCTTTTGCCGATAACAAAAACAGGCTGTTCCGTTCATGTGATTACCTGTTTTTGACGGCAGAATTGCCGCCTCCCGGCTGCGAGCATCCATTTGCAGAACTGAGCAGCATCTTAAGACTGATTACCAAGCGTTGACCGGCGCCGAGTCGATCAGACTGGACTGTTGTTGCGCGGCCGCTTCCTCTATTGATTGGTTGAAGCTGCAG
>LFRU01000011.1 GCA_001512495.1 Syntrophothermus sp. DTU052
ACCGCGAGCCTCTCGATTACCTTACTTGACAGGGCGTCGGTGCCGTCGTCAACAACCATGAGCTGCGATTTCGGAGGCAGGGTTTTAAGGGTGTGCAGAAAGCGGCGTTCCACTTCGGGTCCCCATTCAGACACATGAAAAACAACGGCCTCTCCCCCTCGCGGTAAATCCGCCGGAGCCAGGATCAGCATCAGGAGCATCACCAGCCAGGCCACAACCACCAGTATCTTTATCCAGGTCAGCATAGGAACCCCCCGGAGAAAGGCTTTGCTATCATAATATGCAATGGGGTGGTTTGGGGTTAGCTGTTCTGTTCATATTTGACCAGGCCGTTTTTTAGAGCATAGACAGCAGCCTGAGTGCGGTCCTTCACCGATAGTTTGCGGAAAATGTTGGTCAGGTGATTCTTGACCGTTTTCTCGCTTATGTACAGCAGTCCCGCAATCTCTTTGTTGGAATTGCCTTTTACCACCAGGTCCAGGATATCCTTTTCTCTCCGGGTCAGCCTGCTTTCATACCTCCTGCGCTCCGTGGCGAGTTCCTTCACCACCCGGCTGGCAACGCGAGGGTGAATGAAAACATTCCCTTCCATCACCCGGCGGATGGTGGTCATCAGTTCCTGAGCCGCCACATCTTTAAGTATGTAGGCGGATACCCCGGCTTTTACCATCTCCACCACCTGTTCATCCTCATAGACGGTTAAGGCGATGATCCGGGTGTGAGGCATTTCTCTCTTGATGACCCTGGTAGCGGTAATCCCGTCAGTAACCGGCATATTGATGTCCATGAGAATGACATCGGGCTGGTAGCGCCGGGCCAGGTTAATCGCTCCCTGCCCGTCTCCGGCCTCTCCCAACACCTCGATATCATCTTCCAACTCCAGGAGCTTGGTCAGACCCTCCCGAATCAAGGCGTGGTCATCGGCAACCACAACTCTGATCATTACGCATTTACTCCCCTTCCCCCACCGGAATGCTTATAATTATTTGAGTCCCATGCCCCAACCGGGACTTTATATTTAACTCGCCATTAAAGAGTTCGACTCTTTCCCGCATCCCCAGAAGGCCATACCGGCCCTTCTCAGCCGCCCTGGCAACGTCAAATCCCCGCCCATCGTCCTTAATCACTACGGTGGCCATCCGGGGGGTGATCTCAAGTTTAACCAGAGCTTCATCAACTTCGGCATGCTTCCTGACGTTGGACAATGCCTCCTGTGTCAGGCGAAACAGGGCCACCTCGATTGGCAGGGGAAGGCGGCGTTCCTCGCCAAAGAACAGGAAATGCACATCCAGCCCGTGCTTGTCATGGTAATCGGCCAGGTACCTCTTCATAGCCGGCACCAGTCCCAGGTCATCCAGGGCCATGGGTCGGAGATCAAATATCACCCTCCTGACCTCGGTGATATTGTCTCTCACCATGCCGGTAAGAGCAGTAATCTCCCGCCTCACCCATTCCTGGTCCTGCTCCCACAGGCGCTCGATCAGGCTCAGCCTCATCACGATGTTGGCAAGGCTTTGGGCGGGACCGTCATGCAGTTCCCGGGCGATCTTGCGCCGCTCCTCCTCCTGGGCCTGTACAACCCAGATCCCGATCTGCTGTTTCTTCAATGCGTCTTCGATCTGTTCACTTATTATTTCGGCATTTCCCTGCAACATCTTTACTGCTACATTGACCCGCCCCACCATGCTTTCGGCCCGGCGGGCCAGCTGTTCAATCTGCCGCAGATTCCTTTCCAACAGATCCCGGCGGTGGTTCAGGTTCCTTTCCCGTTCTCTCAATATGGACAACTGGACCTGCATATTGCGGGCATTATCATAGGCTTCCTTTATATCCTTTTCAGTATATTTCTCGAAGTCCCGGCTGACCTCCATGAGCCGCCGCCGCGACTTCTTTTCCTCTTTTTCGCATTCCTCCACCATACACATAACCTCGCCGGCCTCCTGCTTGAGCTCCAACAGCTCACCGGCCAGCCGAGTGTACTCCTGACGCGCCTGGTCGGCCAGGAAATAAATATCCTCGCGGGCTCGTTCAACCGTATCCACCACTTCTTGGACGATTTGTTCCAAATATGCCAAATCAATTTTGTCTGTATTTCGTATGCTGCCGGCAGAGCTATCCTGCATTAATAGGCCTCCTAAGTCAACCCTTTCCTCCTTTATTCTAGGCCTTAAGGCTGCGTCCCTGCCAGAAATATCAAAAACTCGTTCCCAGCCTGGAATTCCTCACAATATGGTTAATTCTGTTACCCCGGATAATATTTATGATACTCCAACTCGCTCCCAAAAAAAATTTAGCCTACAGGCTGAATTTTTCCAGGACTAAAGGCCCAGTACAACCCGGACTTCATCCTGAATACTCTTGAGCCGCGTTTGATCCGGGGCCTCAACATATATCCTGAAAACCGGTTCCGTCCCCGAAGCCCTGATAAGAAGCCAACTGTCATCCTCCAGGATTATTTTCTTCCCCTCCCGCTCGGTGATGGATGTTACAGCAATTCCAGCCACCTGCCGGGGTCGAAATCCCTCGAGCCTGGTTAAGACCATTTCCCGATCCTTCTCATCATAACGGAGGTCCAGCCGCTCGCTCTCCATTTTTCCGAATTCCTCAACAAAATCCTGGTGAATCCCGTCCAGGGATTTGCCGCTCAAGGCCAGCATTTCGACCACCAGGAGCCCGGCCAGGATCCCGTCTTTCTCCGGCACGTGACCCAGGATTGACAGGCCGCCGCTCTCCTCTCCCCCCAGGATGCACCCTTTTTCGCGCAGGCACTGTCCTATGTACTTGAATCCCACCGGGGTCTCCAGTACCGCCAGCCCGTTGGCCTCAGCCACCCGGTCCAACATATGGGTGGTAGCCAGGGTTCTGGCGACCGGTCCTCGCATACTCCGCGTCCTCAGGATGTGCTGCAGCAGCAGGTACAAAATCCGGTTAGGTGACCAGTACCTGCCCTGGTCATCAACCACTCCAAACCGGTCGGCGTCCCCGTCCAGAGCCAGGCCGAGAACGGCCCCGCGGCTTAACACTTCCTCTTTCAACCTCCCCAACAGCCGGTCGGTCGGTTCCGGCATACTGCCCCCAAAGAGCGGGTCCCGGTAGTTGTTTAT
Source organism: Syntrophothermus sp. DTU052 (assembly GCA_001512495.1). GTDB lineage: Bacteria > Bacillota > Syntrophomonadia > Syntrophomonadales > DTU052 > DTU052. The sequence goes on from LFRU01000011.1 coordinate 3,105, forward strand.
GGGTACAACCCGATAACCGGCCTCCTGCAATACTTTCTCCAGGTAGCCTATCCCCGCCCCGAACATTGGATCGACCACTACGGCCGGCGGCTCACCGTTTCCTTCCACCTTCAGGTTAACCAGCTTCTGCAGGTGATTGATGTAGCTTTCGTCGACATCAAGTCGGCTGACAAGCTCCAGCTCATCGGCTTCTTCCAGGGACAGTTCGTAGATGCGGCCGCCTTCGCTTACCCATTGGATCTCCTTTTCAATCTCCTCGGTAACATCAGGCAGGGCGGGGCCGGCATACTCGGGGATGAACTTTATCCCGCTGTATTCGGGAGGATTATGGCTTGCGGTTATCATTATCGCGCCGCCGGCGCGGTGGAAGCGTACCGCATAGGCGGTTACCGGGGTGGGGATGGTCTTCTCAGGCATATACACCCGGATGCCGTTGCCGGCCAGGACGCTGCAGGCCGCCTCCGCAAATTCCCGGGAGAGAAAACGGTTGTCATACCCGATTACCACTCCCCGCTTGCCCAACTGACGGCTGTTCATATAGGAAGCAATCCCCTGTACCACCACCCGGAGATTGGCAAAAGTAAAATTGTCGGCTATGATGTCCCGCCAGCCGTCGGTTCCAAATCTGATTCTGGTCATATTAGCCTCCCATCACTTCTTATCCGCACTATTTTTATAAATACCATAATCTGTAATTCCAGGCAAGCCGCCTAATCCGAGACATCAACCATATGCTCGGTTCCGTCTTTTTTATTGTCGATATAAAGCTCCCCGTCGGAGCTGAGAGTGGCCAGTACGATATCACGGGGGGAGTTATAGCCGCGCTTTCTTAATTCGGCTATCAGCCACTGCTCATCCAGGTTATTCTGCTTCAGGTTCTGGTAAATCACCTGACCGTCTACGATAATCTCGCTGGATAGCCCCTCATAACTGGTTGGAATACCGAGGTCGGAGGGGGTTAGCGGCCTTTTCTGTGATTTCAGCAATACACTCAGCCCGCCATTACCCTCGAGGAGCGCAAACTCAACATCCTCGATGTTGAACACGTTCTTTTCACGGAGCTGGTTCAGAAGGTTATCCACGTTATAATGGAGCTTGGCCATATTGTGCTCCAGGATCCTGCCGTTGTGTATCACCACGGTGGGCTCGCCCTCGATGAGCTTGCGCAGGGGCCGGCTCTTTACGGTCATCATTCCGGTAAGGTAAGCGGCTGCGCTGAAGACGACCAGGATCACCACATGTTCCAAGATGCGGCCTTCAGGCTCATTGGTCAGGTTTGCGGCCATGGAACCTATAGTAATCCCTACAATCCAGTCGTAAAAGGTGAGTTGGGAAAGCTGCTCCTTGTTAAGCCAGCGAGCCAATATCAAGATCACCACAAAAGCAAGCAAGGCCTTCAGGACCCCGAAAAAATATGTTTCCACAACCAATACCCCCTGTAGGACTCTTTCCTTAGAGTCTCCCAGAGGTTCCGGGTTTTATTCCCGCAGCTCGCCCCCATGTTCCTCTCGCGATTTGTTATCACACGATCTGCGGTGCCTATCCCGGTTTGGTGGCTTACAGCTGGAAGTAATCCAGGATGATGTCGCGGATGCGGAGAGAGGCCTTTCCGTCACCATAGGGGTTGGCGGTGCGGGCCATTTTATCGTATTCCTCCCGGTCAGCCAGGAGTCGACCGGCTGTTTGCCGTATAACCTCGCGCGAGGTCCCCACCAGCTTTACCGTACCGGC
>LFRU01000102.1:0-1554 GCA_001512495.1 Syntrophothermus sp. DTU052
AGAGATGCGGAAGCCACATTCCGGGCCACCGCAGACTGTGTTAACAATGAACCGACTGGTTCAATTTTCGGGTGCTTGGAGGCGGAAATTAATGACCGGGATTTTCGCTATGTCTTTAAAGCAGACAGAGCGAGCAGAGTTGTTACCACAACCGGAACGACTCGAAGCGTAACGGCGGTTTATCGTAACGCTACTGTAACCAACATCACCAGCAGATTCAGCGTCTTTAACGCTACCATTACCCTTGAAGCCAGAAGAAGTTCCTCCGGGGTAATAAATGCCACACTTACCATTAGAAGACCGGGTCGAGTTACCTTAAGAGCTTCGGGAAGATTGCGTAACGGCGTGATTATCGTAAACAGGGCGGTATCCTGCAGAGAATAGCTTCAGTCTTAAACCGGATAGAGGGTTTGATCCTTACTTACAAGTGAAGCCTGTCGGCAAATATTTGTCGACAGGCTTTTGAATTAAATATACCAATTGAAAGGGAACAACGAACCCCCGGTTCGTTTGCTCCATAGCAAATTATGGGCTATAATAACAAAACATATTAAGCCAAATTCACCATAAAGATACAAGGAGGTGTCAAGGGTGTCAAGGGGACGGTTCTCTTGACACCTTATTTACAAAAAAGATACATTATCCATAACTTTTCGTCTTACGGGGGAGATACAATGCCCAGACACCGGCGGATGCTTAGTGAAACCGGTATGTATCATGTAATAATGCGGGGGAATGAAAGAAAGAACCTGTTTCTGGACGGAAAGGATAAGCAGAAGTTTCTCGATATACTGTATGTGAAAAAGCAGGAGTCGGATTTTCAGGTTTATGCCTTTTGTCTAATGGATAATCATATCCATCTGTTGCTGAAAGAAAGCTCCGAAGGGCTGGCAACAATGATGAAGCGGATCAACGTCAGTTTTGCTTACTACTTTAATCAAAAGCATCAACGGATTGGGCACCTTTTTCAAGACCGATTCAAGAGTGAGCCCATTGAGAATGAGCGATACTTGCTTGCTGTCATTCGATACATACATAACAATCCAGTTAAAGCTGGAATTGTGAAAAAGCCCGAGCAATACAAATGGAGCAGTTATAACAGTTACTTGTCTTTGCAGGAACCGGGAACAAAGTTGGTAGACACGGATTTTGTTCTGTCAATCCTGTCAGATGAACAGTCTGCTGCGATTCGGCAGTTTCAGAAGTTATCAAGGGAACAGGATGAAAATGAGTTTCTCGATGTGGATGACAAAAGGGGTTGGACAATTGAGGAAGGTAGATTATACTTGGAAGAATGCTTGGCAAAAAGATGGCCGGGGAAAAACTTGGAAGATCTGATGAAGATCAAAGGGATTCGCAGAGAGATTATTCTGGATTTGAAGACAAACACAAGGTTGTCCGGGAGGGGAATAGCTAGATTGCTTAGTATTAACCGGGGAATTGTGCAGAAAACGAAAGTGACCACTGACCACTAGGAACAAGTCGAAAGGTGTTAAGAGAGGGTGCGAAGAAAAAGTGTCGAAAAGGTGTCAAGAGAACCGTCCCCTTGACACC
>LFRU01000102.1:1621-2064 GCA_001512495.1 Syntrophothermus sp. DTU052
AGTCAGCGGAATGTTTATGGTTTTGGGCATGAAATATGGATATACCGATCCCTTGGCCAAGCAAGCAAAAATGGAACATTACCGGCTCATCCAGGATATGGCCAGGCAGTTTGAACATGAAAACGGCTCAATCGTATGCAGAGAACTATTAGGTCTTTCCCAGAAGGCTGGCAATCCCGTCCCCGAAACCAGAACTGATAGTAGTTTCCGCAAGCGCCCTTGTGTGGAGCTTGTTGAGCAAGTTGCAGTGATGCTTGACGAATACATCCTAAACAAGAAAATGGAAGAAATATGAGGTGTCGAAAAGGTGTCAAGAGAACCGTCCCCTTGACACCCTGATTATTGTATAATGGTATCAGTGGAAAGGGAGAGGATCTAATGAATCGAACTGACTTAACGGCTGATACAATAGAGGTTGTCATAAAAGGGTTAGGAAAATATCA
>LFRU01000039.1 GCA_001512495.1 Syntrophothermus sp. DTU052
TCATCGACCGAATATGAGGGGATGCGTACGGCGAAATTTGTACTGTCGTCAGGTTGGTAAAAACTCAAGCCGATGATCTCACCTGTGTTTGCGCTGACATCGATACTAAAACTGCCACCGCCATCCTTCGACCTCCACGACAGCGACCAGGTAGGGTAATTTTCATAATCGCTGAATCGCGATGTAAACTCGGTGTATGATTCCGGGATCGTGAGATTGAGTTTGGCGATCTGAATAGCCTTCTGCAGAGTGACCGGCGGTTGGTTAACCGCCGGCGTACGCAGGGGGAGGACGGTTACCAAAAAGACTGCTGCCAGCAGTATAACAAGAGGGCGATTGACGGACTTCACTTTAAGCCACTCCTTTCTTTTCTTTACATAAGAATATACGCTATATTAAAAGGTATAATTTCACTGTAGAAGAAAACCAGACTATTTGAGGAAAACAGGAGCAGGCATGCGAGAAGGCTTGCTTAATTGAGACTGTAATCCACCCCTGTACCTGGTCATGGTTATAGGGCATGATAACAGGACCGCAGTAAGTCGATAGTTAGGCAGGAAAGGGTTCGTATGGATAGGATTACTTTGAAGATCAGGGATATGAGCTGCGCGGCCTGTGCGGCGCGGATTGAGAAGGGACTACAACAGCTGCCCGGGGTCAAGAGAGCTGAGGTAAATCTGGCTCTGGAGCAGGCAACAGTTGAATATGACCAGGGGGAAGTCGGCCTAGGTGACATAACTCAAAAGATCGAAAGTATGGGCTATTCGGTACCGGCGGAAAGAGCAGAGCTGCGGGTTGAAGGGATGAGCTGCGCTGCCTGCTCGGCCCGGGTGGAGAAGGAGCTGAACCGGCTGGCAGGGGTTAGACAGGCCGGCGTTAACCTGGCTACCGAAGTTGCCATCGTTGAGTATTACCCCGACCACGTTGCTGTCGAGGAACTCATTCGGACAGTGAAGCGTGCCGGTTATGATGCGAAACTGCTGGAAGCGGGGAAACATAAAGAGGCGGCTGAGTTAGATGAACTCAGGGGACGGCGCCGCATGCTGGTATTTGCCATAGCTTTCTCCCTGCCGTTTTTGGTGATGATGCTCGCCGAACTCCTGGACCTTGCGCTGCCTCACTGGATGATGAGCCCGCTGGTGCAACTCATGTTGGCGACTCCGGTTCAGTTCATTGCCGGTTTTACCTTTTACCGGGGGGCGTATTTCGCCCTGAAAAACGGGATGGCCAATATGGATGTCCTGGTTGCCCTGGGAACCAGCGCTGCCTACTTTTACAGCCTCATCGCAGTAATTATGGTCCTGCACACCGGCCTTTATTTTGAGACCAGTGCCGTGTTGATAACCCTGGTGCTTCTGGGCAAGTACCTGGAGAGTCTGGCAAAAGGAAGGACATCCGAGGCCATAAAGAAATTGATGGGACTGGCCCCCCAGACCGCCAGGGTTATCAGAGAAGGTCAGGAGATGGACATCCCCACAGAGCAGGTGATGGTGGGAGATCTGGTGCTGGTGAGGCCGGGCGAACGCATCCCGGTCGATGGGAAGGTCATCGAGGGATATTCTGCGGTGGATGAATCCATGCTGACCGGGGAAAGCATTCCGGTTGACAAACAGGCCGGCGACCTGCTGGCCGGAGGTACCGTCAACAAATTTGGGATGCTGCAGGTGGAGGCCACCCGGGTGGGACGTGATACCGTGCTGGCTCAGATCGTGCGGGCAGTGGAGGAGGCCCAGGGGTCAAAGGCGCCTATCCAGCGCCTGGCAGACATGGTATCCGGCTACTTCGTACCGGCGGTCATCACCATCGCGGTATTGACCTTTGTAGTCTGGTACTGGGTGATGGGGGAGGTAACCGTCGCCCGGGCTCTTATTAACGCCACGGCTGTGCTGGTGATAGCTTGTCCCTGTGCCATGGGGTTGGCCACGCCCACCTCCGTCATGGTGGGAACGGGACGGGGAGCGGAAAACGGGGTGCTGTTCCGGGGCGGGGAACACCTGGAACGGACCCACAAGGTTGACACCGTTGTCCTGGATAAAACCGGGACCATAACCAGAGGAGAACCGGTACTGGTTGATATGATTGCCGCACCACCGTTTGCCGGGCGGAAGGAAGAGCTGCTGCGGTGGGCGGCCCAGGCCGAGTACATGTCGGAACACCCGATTGCCCAAGCCATTGTAACGGGAGCCGGGGAACGGTTGGAGGGATTTCAGCCGGCTGCACCGGAAGAGTTTACTGCCGTTCCCGGAAAGGGGATCTATACCCGTCAACAGGGAAGGGTAATCCTTATCGGGACCAGGCGGTTTCTGAAAGACCATCAAGTTGACATAAGATCAATGCAGGAGGCGGTGGATGAACTGGAACAAGCCGGCAAGACTGCGGTCTTAATGGCAGTGGACGGTCAGGTGGCAGCTGCTCTGGCAGTGGCCGACACGGTCAAGGAGCACTCGGCCGAGGCCATTAAGGATTTACGGGAGTCGGGGATTGAGGTGTGGATGATTACCGGTGACAACCGGCGCACGGCGGAGGCTATAGCCAGGCAGGTGGGCATCGAAAATGTACTGGCGGAGGTTCTGCCGGAGGACAAAGCCCGGGAAATCAAGCGATTGCGCGATCAGGGACGGGTGGTGGCCATGGTGGGGGATGGGATCAACGATGCCCCGGCACTGGCTACTGCTGATGTGGGAATAGCGGTTGGTACCGGCACCGATGTGGCTATGGAGGCGGCAGACATAACCCTGATGCGCGGGGACCTGCGGTCGATAGTGACTGCCATTCGCCTGAGCCGGGCTACCATGCGCAACATAAAGCAAAACCTGTTCTGGGCATTCATCTACAACATCATCGGGATTCCCGTGGCAGCCGCGGGGTTTCTGAACCCGGTTATCGCAGGGGCGGCTATGGCTTTGAGCTCGATATCTGTAGTTTCAAATGCCCTGCGACTGAAAAGGGTGAGGTTGGCATAAACAGAATGGTTTTACGGTCATCGGGTGGCGGTCCATCCCGGGA
>LFRU01000022.1:0-1820 GCA_001512495.1 Syntrophothermus sp. DTU052
GTTTCCGTCCCCTTGCGGGGTGAGGTCATTTTAAACCCTGTGTCTGAAAGCCCTTGTCCCACCGGGGCTGTAAAGCCGGTTTGCGGCGGACGTTTGTTTCAGACACTATTTTTTTCCTCCTTCACCTCAAAAACCTTCACAAATGCCTAGATTTCGGCTGCGGCTGAGATGCATGGAAAATCGGCTTTTTCAGCACTCACTTTGTTGTTTCCCTTCTAAGAGCTTCCCTGCGAAAAACAGCCAACCGCCTAGTCAGGTATTTCAATGCCCCTCATCTGAATTCCTCTATTTGTCAGTTGCATTTCGAAAGACCAATTATAGAAGTGCCTCAACTACCCTATTATCATGGGCAGAGAGTGGTTTTCGCAAGTTGACATTGTTCCTGAAGTCCTCATGCACTTGAGAAACCTCAAAAAGACCCGGGCCGAAGTATCGCTTTATGACCCTATCGGCTTCGACAAGGAAGGCAACGAGATTTCACTTTTGGATGTGCTGTTCGCAGATAATGATATCCTGGAAACAGTGGATGCCAAGATGCAGGAAGAGAAATTGTTCAAAAGATGGGCGCTCTCAGCCGGCGTGAGCGGCAGGTGATTGAAATGAGGTACGCTTCGGGACTTGCACCCTATTGAACCGTCCCCTTGACACCCTCATGCATAACAAATTGTTATTAGACATATAAGTTGGGGTAAGTTATTATTCTTAGATATAGGGATTGATTATACCGGTCTGAATAGTGAGGTTAGTCTGCCGGCACAGGCGGTTATCCTGGTTAAGTGAAGTTCACAGAACGAGTCCACAAAAGGAGAGATAACAATGAGGCCTGCTATACTGGATTCATTCAAAGATATTCGGGAACAGAACATCATGACGCTTAAACAGAAGAAGGAAGCGGGAACTAAAGTCGCCGGTATCTACTGCGGATTCTGCCCGCGGGAACTGGTACTGGCCGCCGGTGCCATACCGGTAGGATTATGCGGCACCAGACACGAACCAATACCTGCGGCTGAAAAGGATCTGCCTCGCAACCTGTGCCCCCTGATTAAGAGTTCGTACGGCTTTGCTGCGACTGATACCTGCCCCTACTTTCACTTTTCTGACCTGGTCATTGGAGAAACCACCTGCGACGGCAAAAAAAAGATGTTTGAGATTATGCAGAAGATCAAGTCGGTGCATGTCATGCATCTCCCCCAGATTGCAGATCAGCCTTCATCCCTGGCCCTCTGGTATGATGAGATTGTACGGCTGAAAAGGGCCATTGAAGAACAGTTTCAGGTCGATATCACCGATGAAGCCATTCGGGAAGCCATTCACATTACCAACGAGGAGGCCCGGGCCTTAAAAGCGCTATTTGACCTTAATACGGCCAAACCGGCCTTAATGACAGGCACCGAATTGCTGATGACTTCCTTCCAGGTTTCATTTAATGCCGATCGTTGGCAGGGGATTGCAATGGTGGACAACTTGGTGGCCGAAGTGCGCGAATTAGCCCGAAAAGGCTATCATGTGGGTGATGAGAACACACCCCGGGTCTTGATGACGGGAACCCCCGTAGGCATGGGGAGTGAGAAGGTGGTCACCCTGGTAGAAGAGTGCGGAGGTCTGGTAGTGGCGATGCAGAACTGCAGTGGTTATACCCCTACCCTGCTTCACATCGATGAATCCGATCCCCGGGATCCAATTATGCTGTTAGCAGAAAAATACATCGGAATACCCTGCTCGGTCATGTCCCCCAATCCTGGAAGACGCGAAACATTGGAGCACATGATCTCGAGATTCAAGATAGACGGGGTTATTGACCTGACCTGGCAGGCCTGCCA
>LFRU01000022.1:1876-6112 GCA_001512495.1 Syntrophothermus sp. DTU052
CCTGGTACCTGCAGACTTGAGGATATTGACGGCCTGCACCATTCAATCGCCCGGCGGACAGCCGGCATGGTGGGGCGGTTGCGGCCTTTCGAGCGGGTTGCCTTTACCGGAGGTGCAGCCAGAAACGATAGTCTGCGCCACTGCCTGGAGAATGTTTTGGGGATGGAGGTATTAGTGCCGAAGAAGTGCCAGACGGCAGGTGTTCTGGGTGCAACTTAATTGCCCCGGGGTACTGCGAGCAAAAACATGGAAAGACGATTGTTTAAGGCGGCCATAGAGGGGAGGAATAATCATTGGGCATCATATACCTTGATAATGCCGCTACCTCTTATCCCAAGCCTGAATGCGTATACCGCGCGATGGACGATTTCAATCGCCAGATGGGGGGCAACCCGGGCAGAGGAGCCAGTCGGAAGACAATGAATTCCAATTCCATACTATTGGAGACCCGGGAGGCTCTGGCATCTTTATTCAATATTCCTGACAGCACCCGTATAGCTTTCTGTTTGAACGTTACAGAAGCTCTCAATACAGGGCTAAAAGGTATTCTAAAACCCGGCGATCATGTAATAACCACCAGTATGGAGCACAATGCTATAGCTCGTCCGCTGCTGAGCCTAACCCGAAGAGGGGTGGAATGGAGTACGGCAAAATGCAGTTCTGATGGGAGTTTGGACCCCGATGACATCAGGCGGTTGATACGGCATAATACCCGCATGATCTGCGTGCTGCACGCCTCTAACGTTACCGGAACAATTATGCCCATCAGGGAAATTGGGATTATCGCCAAAGAGCATGACCTGCTTTTTATGGTGGACAGCGCTCAAACCGCCGGGGTTCTGCCGCTGGATGTTGCGGAGTGCCACATCGATCTCCTGGCGTTTACCGGGCACAAAGGCCTGCTCGGTCCTCAGGGCACCGGGGGGCTATACGTCCGCCCCGTCGTTGACATCGAGCCGCTCAAAGAAGGGGGCACGGGGTCGCTGTCCGAAGAGTTAACCCAACCCGCGTTTATGCCGGATCACCTGGAAGCCGGTACTCCAAACACTCCTGGAATCGCCGGGCTCGGTGCCGGGGTAGAATTCATCCTGTCCACAGGCCTGGAGAACATCCGGAGCCATGAAAGACGGCTGACCGAGGTCTTGATACGCGGCTTGCAGGGAATCGATGGGGTTAACATTTACGGTCCGCTTGATGCTGATCAAAGGACCGCGGTAGTTGCGTTCAATATTGAAGGCATAGACTGCGGAGAGGTCAGCATGAGATTGGATCACGAATACGGCATCGTGTCCAGATCAGGATTACATTGCGCTCCCCTGGCACACCGTACCCTGGGCACGCTGCGTCAAGGGGCCTGTCGTTTAAGCCCCGGATACTTCTCCACCGACATCGAAATTGAAAAGGTTATCCAAGCAGTACACACAATAGCGCGCACCTAAAGAAAAAAGAGTTGAGGTGAGATGATGAGTAAAATTGTTGATGCCCGTGGCTTGAATTGCCCACAACCCGTAATTCTGACCAAACAGGCTATGGAACAAAACGCCGATGAGGAAATTGTTACTCTAGTGGACAACGTTACGGCCTTGGAAAACGTGAGTCGGCTGGCGAAAAGCCAGAATTATGATGTGACGGTCGCGGAAAAGGATGGCCATTTCTCTATTCATATGACGAGAACCGGGGAAATAGATGATAGCCTGGTTGAAGACCACGAGAAGGTCACAATAATGATAACCAGCAACCTCTTCGGCAAGGGAGTGGAGGAATTAGGGCAAGTTCTTATGAAAAGCTTTATGTTCACCCTAACCGAGATTCAAGCCCCCGTAACCACCCTGATCCTGATTAACAGCGGTGTATACCTGGCGGTTGAAGGATCCCCGGTCCTGGAGCACCTGCAGAGCCTCGAGCAGCAGGGGTGTGAAATACTGTCATGTGGAACCTGTCTTGACTACTATGGTCTGAAAGAGAAGTTGGCCGTCGGCCAGGTGACCAATATGTATACCGCGGTTGAAAAGCTGCTGGGCCCTGATAAGTCGCTGGTTCTTTAGGATTTCCCTGTCACCTCCTCCTGGGGCTGTTTATCAGAGGTTTCCTCTGATTCGCATGAGAAAGTTCTCCAGGCGGGGGTTTTCGCTTCTATAGTGTCAAAAGTGTCAAATCTAATCCGTATCTGCCGGAACATCATCTTCTCCTGACTCCAACATAGTGGACTGGATAACAACCATAATCAATTCGAGGCATCACAGTGCAACCAATCTCTTCTCCGAAAATTCCCTAACCCTTGGCGAAAATCCTCTACAAGTTTTTGTCGCAGTTTGTTGAATAGATAGACAGCATTTTGCCTTTTCAGGAACTCAATCACCAATATGTTATATTGTGGAGGGATTTCCTGTTTAGTATAGAAAACTATTGTTATTGGTGGAATAATTACTTAATTTTATTCTTCATCAATAGCGTCATTATTGCCTTACAGGAGGTGTGTACAATAGGAATTGCGCCAGATTTCACAGATCTAATCTTGCTCATAGGCACAAATCCTTTGCCCAACTATGTCGTAGCATCGCATTTTCTCAATGTTAACCCTAATCTGGAACGGGTCTGGCTGATTTATTCCGAGACCAATCGTTCAATTGGCCAGCAGGGTACTAAGAATGTGGCTGACAATTTAACCCGCGTCTTAACAAACAAGTACCAAAACCAGCAGGAACCTTGGATTCACGGAGTTCCGATTAAGCATGCAGGGTTGGCCGACCAGATTCAAGCAGATGTCGGCCGATACATTTTGCAACATCTGCCGCAGAAAGCAAAGATTCACCTGAATTATACCGGTGGCACCAAGGCGATGGCTGTTCATGCGTATCGAGTTCTGGAACACCGCCTGCGGGATGCAACCTTTTCCTACCTCGATGCCCGTAATCACAGACTTGTCCAGGACGATGTGCAATACCCCATAACCGAAGACCTGCGGCAGGAGGTCACTATATCATTGTCAGATTTAGTCACCATTCATGATTTGTCTGAATCGCCAAATAAAAAAAGCAAACCTGGAGAGCAAGTCATGGAAATGCTGTCTGATGAACAGCAACGGGCTTTGTTCTCCGGCTTAATCAGTCTCACTAATTTCTCCTATACTGAAACCGGTAAGAAGAAGTCCCAACGGAATGGCCTTGACCTTTATCGCAAATGGGTTGAAACTCCACCAGGCAACGACCCCTGGGACGATGCAATAAAAGATAAAAGTGTAATTCCTGATACCAAGACGAGGTTTGAACGTGAGTTCGCCGGAAATCATCATGTTGCCGCTCTGCTGGCGATGCTCAGCCCGAGCGTAGTCGACCCCGCTATTACAAAAGACGTGCAACCCCTTATCAACAGCATTTCAAATCCAGAGCAATGGAAAAGTTTCATAAACGGTTTTTGGTTGGAAGCTTACGTTTTTCAAGTTATCAGCCAGTCGTTGGTACATAAACCAGCATACCGTGACAAGGTCCAAATGCGGATGAATCTTTACGCCACGAAAACTGGAAGCAAGCCTTTGGAGCTTGACATACTGGTTATCTACGGCTATCAGATATGCAACATTTCATGTTCCATCTCCGGGACTACCAGATTGAAGAATAGGGCCTTCGAAGCAATACACCGTGCCCACCAGCTGGGTGGGGATGAAGCCAAGTCAGTGCTGGTAACCTGTCTGGATGATACCAAGGAATTTTCCGATGACTTAGGCTTCATCTCGGGTTCCCTGGGGAGTGAATTGTTGGTTTTGGGCCGCAGGGACTTGCCGGCGGATAGATTGTGGTCGAAACTGGAAACTCATATTTTCAATTAAGACAGAGGAGGTGAGTATTCATGGCCTGTTGTTGCGCCGTTTTGCTCGACACGGTCTCTATTCAGCAGTATGTTTTTGGGAGCAACCGCTTACGGGATAATCGGGGAAGTTCAGCGTTGGTCAAAAAGATTTATGCAGAATTGCTCGAAAAAAGCCTAGATGAAATGGAATATAATTTAGAAGTTTTACCTGCATGGAAAACCGATTATCATACAGTACTCATGAATACGGATTCACCACCCCCTTTCGAAGTAGGTTTTATAGGGGGTGGAAAAGCTCTACTTTTTTTCGCCGCTCAAGATGCTGCCATCTCCTTCGTTAAAAAGTGGACGAAACGTCTACTAGTGGAAGCCCCTGGTTTGAGGACTGCGGTTGCCATTAAGCCTGATTTTAACCTCGACGAGGACCAG
>LFRU01000001.1 GCA_001512495.1 Syntrophothermus sp. DTU052
ATCTTTATCAATGAGACTGTTGAAACTGGTATAGTAAATATTACGTGGGCGAATGCGGAATCAAACGACAGCAAGAGAGAACCCGCCGACAAGGCCAACCCGGATGATCAGATGACTGGATATTATAATGAACAAAAACTGGACGTTGGTTCGAAGTCTGTAGGTATTACGGACGAAACCGAGTCACAAGTTCCCGGAGCCTATGTCGACGGCGAGGGTGACATACTGGAGATTACCCTCGAGAATGGTTATCCCGGATATACAGCGACTGTTACTGCTGATATAAAGAATATCGGCACTATTCCTGTAAAGTGTGATTTTGCTGAAGTAGCAGGCAGTGAAGTTCCCGAGTGGATGATTGTCCGCATCATTGATAATGACGGAGTGGAATACTGGAATTCTGTAGACGGACAGTTGGCTGCTACACCGACCATCGAGGCCAATGGCAAAATCACCGTTAAGATTCACGAAGAAATCCTTTATAATGCACCCCAGCTTGCTGAAGCCACATTCTCCATCGAAGTTGTCGGCATTCAGTGGAACGCCCACGGAGTGCAGCAGGCACAATAATAGTTGAACCGTAATTAATCAAGAAAAGGGAGAAGGACAATCTTCTCCCTTTTCATATTTTGTGAGTGATCAACGCAGGAATTGGATGTTAAGTCTTGAATATATCTTGTGTTAACCATTGTGCGGAGGTTCGATTTTTGCAACCTGTCAAAACGTATCTCGCGAACAGACAGTCGAACAAATATACAGTTTGCCTGATCCTGCTGCTTTTGGTAATCAACATACTGCAGAACAGGGTCTTTGGCATTTATGTAAAAGGCCTCCTGGGTAATTACGGCCTTCCCTTTCTCTCCTGGGCGCTTCTGGTTGCCTTTGTGTTCTGGCTTCCGCGAGTTCGCAGCCGGATCAGGCTTCGCCAGCGACCGCTTCTGATATGGATAGCATTGGTGTGCATATTGATAACCGTCTTGGGATTCATGGTTCAGGGAGCCATGAGCGGTTTCGGCAAAAGCCCCTACGATCACAGCCTTAAGGGTATCATCATCAATTTGCTCGTTCTTGGAATCACTCTGGTGGGAACCGAAATGGCGAGAGCATGGTTGATGAATCGCCATTTTTTCCGGCATCCCCTCCTGGGCGTATCCACTCTAGGCCTTGTCTTTACCCTGCTTTCCTATCCATGGAATAAATTTCTTAATCTTTCCACTGGTCTGGCCGCAGTCAAGTTCGTGGGTTCCGACTTCCTGCCCACCCTCGCCCAGAACCTTCTGGCAACTTACCTGGCGTTTTTGGGTGGACCGCTTCCTCCTATCATTTATCGGGGCGGCGTCCTGGCCATTGAAAGGCTGTCTCCGGTCCTGCCCATGAATAACTGGCCTGCTCAGACCCTGATTGGTATTGTCGTTCCGGTCCTCGGGATATTGCTGGTCCGACAGGTATTCTATGAGGAAAACAAGATCAAGAGTCGGAGGAACGGGCAAGATGGATATCTCGGTTGGACCTTGACTGCTGTTATTTCAGTCCTGGTAATGTGGTTTGCCATGGGGGTGTTCAGCTATTCCCCACAGGTAATTATCACCGGCAGCATGCAGCCTGCGATGAATATCGGCGACGTGGCAATCGTTCATAAACTGCCCAAAGATAAAATAAGAAGTGAGGTACAGGTAGATGATATCATCCTTTTCCCTATGGGTGAGATTAAGGTAATCCACCGGGTTATCGGAATTACTGAAAGAGATGGAAATTACTTTTACGCTACCAAGGGCGACGCCAATGATGCTCCAGACAGCGGGTGGACCTTACAGGACAATGTCCTGGGCAAAGTTGTCATGGTAGTGCCAAAAGCGGGATGGCCCTCCCTGCTCCTTCGCGGTGCAGTTGATTAACCGCAACCCGGATGAAACTAATAAAAGGGGGAGAATCTGATAATTACACTAAGAAAAAGGACCAAACAGGTATTGATTGTTATACTCGCCCTGCTGCTGCTTATCTCTATCGTTATGGCCGTCCAGAAATTTCTTCAACCCGCCGAGGTGGCGCAGCAAATCCCGGTTTACAAATACCAACACCAGGCAAATGTCGATTACCAGGTATTCATCCTGTCAAATCCGTTCTTTGATATTGAAAGCCTGGAGGCCGGTCGGGGTTACCTAACCCCAATAACCGACTATATCAGCACAACGTTGAATTACCAACTGACCGGCGAGGGACCGGCCGCAATCAGCGGCGACTATCAGGTTGACGCAGTAGTCACCGGTTATATCCTTAAAGGGGATGATCTATCCAGCACCCAGCGGGTAAAGGTCCCGGTGTGGGATAAGACTTATTCCCTGGTTCCGAAAACGGAGTTTGACAGTTCCGACGGAACCATCACCCTGGACAGAGAAGTCCGGGTAGACATCCGCGAATATGCAGAATTTGCCCAGAGGGTTCAGGATGAGTACAAGTCATCTACTACTCTGGTCGAACTTGCTGTTAAATACGAGATCAATACCAATGTGGAGACACCCGACGGAAAGAGTACTGACAGTATTTCCCCCACCCTGGTGATTCCCATTGAGGGAAACTCATTCACTGTTGACGGGGTCCTGGCTGATCAGAAAGAAGGAACCATTGTCGCCCAGGAGATGGTTCCCGTGCCGTCATTAACAGGAATGCGTATGGGTTTCTCCATGGCGGCATTCCTGTTGGCCCTGGCATTGGTGGGGGTAGTAAAAAAGACAAGGGTTATGCGCGAAGATCCTCTAGAAAACGAATTGAAACGTATCATCAAGAAATACGGTGACCGCATTGTAGCGGGCACCGGATCGGTCCCCGGTATTAATGAAAAGAAAACTATGGATCTGGGCGAGTTTGA
>LFRU01000025.1:0-21878 GCA_001512495.1 Syntrophothermus sp. DTU052
CAGGTAGACATACTCAAATATACAGTGGGCGATTTCTTTAGAGCTTAAGGGTTGAATGGATCGCAGTCCATTCTCATCAATCACTACAATCTCGCCCGGCGCCACATCCCGAACAAACTCGGCCCCTATGGTGTAAAAAGCACAGGATTCTGAGGCCAGGATAAAGCTGTCCCCCCTTCTCCCCAGGCACAGCGGTCTTATTCCCAGGGGGTCGCGCATTCCTATCAGTTTGTTTTCGGTCATGATTACCAGGGCATACGCGCCTTTGATATCAATCATGCTTTTGGCCAGGGCATCCTCCAGGTTGTCCGGGCTATAGCGGGCCAGGAGGTTAACAATAACCTCGGTATCAGTTGTAGTCTGAAAAACAGAACCAAGGTTTGCCAGTCGGAGGTATAGTTCACCGGCATTAACCAGATTGCCGTTGTAGGCCAGGGCAATCATCCCTTTCAGATACCGGAAAACCAGGGGCTGGGCATTAACCGCGTGGCTGGACCCGGTGGAAGAATAACGTACATGCCCAACTGCCAGAGTGCCCGTGAGGCCTTCCAGCACTTCGGGAGAGAATACCTCCGAAACAAGTCCCATCGCCTTGTGCAGGACTATTCTTCCCCCGCTGGCCACCGCAATCCCTGCGCTCTCCTGCCCCCGGTGCTGCAGGGCGTACAACCCGAAGTACGTATCTCGGGCCGCCTCGTTAGGCGCAGAGGAATCCCGCAGGTAAATTCCAAAAACCCCGCATTCATCTCGCCAGTGTTTGTCTAACTCATTGCACATATTATCGCTCCCCGCCAGATAGCTGATGATTCGAAATGAGCAAGCAACCCCTCGTCAATAAAATCTCTTTTCATTTCGACCTCCAAATCAAAGGCCGCAACGGGCAAAAATATAATCCACGTTCTTCAGGTGGTAGGAGTAATCAAATAGTCTTTCCAGTTCATCTGCCGGCAGGGCTGCTCTTATCCGCTCATCCTTCTGGAGGAGTTCCTTGAAGGGGATCCGGCGCTGCCAGGCATCCATGGCCGCCTCCTGGACCAGGCGGTAAGCATCTTCGCGCAGGAACCCTTTATCGATGAGGGCCAGCAGTACCTGTTGAGAAAATACTAACCCCATGGTCGCTTCCAGGTTGGAACTCATGTTGTCACGATTGACCACTAACCTTTCCATTACTCGGGTAAACCTCTCCAGGATATAATCCAGCAGGATGGAGCTGTCTGGAAGAATCACCCTTTCAGTTGAGGAATGAGTCAGGTCGCGTTCGTGCCACAGGGCCATGTTTTCCAGCCCCACCAGGGCGTTGCTGCGTATAAGCCGTGATAATCCGGTTATCCGCTCACTTATCATCGGGTTACGCTTGTGCGGCATGGCCGAGGAGCCTTTCTGTCCCGAGTGGAAAGGTTCTTCCACCTCCCGGATCTCGGTCCTCTGCAGGTTCCTGATCTCGGTGGCCATTTTCTCCAGGGAGCCGGCCACCAAGGCCAGGACTGTAAGGTATTCGGCATGACGGTCTCGTTGGATTATCTGGGTAGATACCTTACATGGTGTTAAACCCAACTGCTCACAGACATATCTCTCCACCGCCGGGTCCACGTTGGCCATGGTTCCCACCGCCCCGGAAATCTTGCCGCAGGATACCGTGTCCCGGGTCCGGGTTATCCGCTCAATATGGCGTTCTATCTCCGTATACCACCCGGCCAGCTTCAAACCGAAGGTCACTGGCTCTGCATGTACTCCATGAGTACGGCCGGGCATCAGGGTATACTTGTATTCTCTGGCCCGAGCCGCCAACACCTCCATTAAATCATGAAGGCGTTTGAGTATCAGGTCGCAGGAATCGCGCAGCTGCAACGCCAAGCCGGTGTCCAGTATGTCAGATGAGGTAAGTCCCATGTGAATGTACTTGGAATCCTCGCCCACATGCTCCGCCACATTGGTAAGAAAAGCTATAACATCATGCCTGGTCTCAGCTTCGATCTCTTTGATCCGGTTCAGGTCAAAACCTGCCCTGTTCCTGATATTCTCCAGCGCGGCGGGCGGTATGGCCCCCAACTGTGCCCAGGCCTCGCAGACCAGGATCTCAATCTTTAACCAGTTGGTCAATTTGGTCTGTTCCGACCAGACCTGACCCATCTCAGGCAGGGTGTATCTAGCAATCATTTCTTGTTACCGCCCTTCTGCAGTATGTAACCCTCTATCCCCAGATCCGCCAGGCGCATGCCATTCTTGCGCACCTCATCGGCCATCTTCCGGCGATATTCCTTAATCTTTTGTCCCAGCACCGGGCTTCCCAGGGCCAGTATTCGCAGAGCCAGGATGCTGGCGTTGGCAGCAGAGTTGATCCCCACCGTAGCTACCGGAACCCCTCGGGGCATCTGTACCGTTGAGTAGAGAGCGTCAACCCCTCCCAGCGGCGGGGTCATGATCGGTACCCCGATCACCGGGATGGTGGTATTGGCAGCAATTACCCCCGCCAGATGGGCCGCTCCTCCCGCTCCGGCGATTATAACTTTGAAACCCCTTTCTTCAGCTCGAACAGCAAATTCTACTGTTTCCGCCGGCAGACGGTGGGCTGAAAGTATCGCCACCTCGTACTCCACCTGGAATTCATCCAGGACATTGGCTGCATCCCTCATGACCGCCAGATCGGAATCGCTTCCCATAAGAATTGCAACCTCAGCCACAATACCACTCCTAATAAATTATTAGCCCGGGCCGACAGGTTCGCTCATGCTCGCGAAACCTCCCCGCCCGGGCTTTTTCCCCACCGGTGTAGCGCCCTCTCCGAGCGCCTGTGCCACTCGGACCAGTCTGCTTGAAGCACGGAACCCTAGGCACACTTTCGCCTATTCTGGTTTCTGCCCTGATAGTAGCAAAGTGGAATACCTCTGTCAATAAACTATCGACCTTTTTTTTACATTGCCGATACCATTTCTGATCACACGAACGGCCGCAGGTATGGGATCGCAGGTGTTGAACAGGGCGGCGTCAGTGTATTCCCAACTGCAGCAGCCTTAGTTGGCCGGTTTTTCAAGAGGGCCCCGGTCAAGGTATACTATATCAGGGAGAGTACGGAGTTAACCAAACATCACGGCCATAAGACCCTGCTGATACTGAGGAAACCGGAAAAAACATGGCGATTGGAGAAAGCCTTGCAGTTGACAAAAGACAAATGGAACCGTAACATCGTCCTCTTTCTTACCAGTCAGACCGTCTCGCTTTTTGGGTCCTATCTGGTACAGTATGCCATCATGTGGCATATTACCCTGAGGACCCAATCCGGAATCATGATGACAATTGCCATTATTTGCGGTTTCCTGCCCACCTTTTTTGTTTCTCCCTTTGCCGGGGTATGGGCCGACCGCTTTAATCGCAAAACACTGATCATCCTGTCGGATGCCTTCATTGCTCTGGCCACACTCATTCTGGCCCTGCTTTTTCTTATGGGGTACGATGCGCTGTGGCTGCTGTTTGTAGTCTCAGCCATACGCGCCTTGGGGGCGGGAGTTCAGATCCCGGCCATCGGAGCATTCATCCCCCAGATGGTAACGGGAGGAATGCTTACCAAAGCCAACGCAACCATGACCAGCATCGAGTCTCTGGTATCGCTCCTGTCCCCCATGGCCAGTGGCGCACTACTCACTATGGCCAGTATCGAAGCCATATTCTTTATCGATGTGGTTACGGCTGCCATAGCAATTCTGATACTAATCCTCTTCCTGGATGTTCCGGTTCACGCCAAAGCCCTGAACAAGCAGGCAGCCAGTTATTTTGCGGACATGCGTGAGGGCTATACTTACATCCAGAGCCACAGGTATATCAAGAATTTCTTCATATTCTGCGCCGTATTCTTTGTGCTGGCCGCACCCGCCTCCTTTTTAACCCCACTGCAGGTCGTCCGCAGTTTTGGCAGCGACGTCTGGCGTTTGACAGCCATTGAAGTTGCTTTTTCGGTGGGCATGATGCTGGGAGGCCTGGTCATAGCTGTCTGGGGTGGTTTTAGAAACAAGATTCATACCATGACCCTAGCCTGTGCGGCTTTTGGCGCCTGTACCCTGGCCCTGGGGATTATTCCTTTCTTCTTTGTCTACCTGTTGATCATGGTCATAACCGGGTTAACCATACCCATGTTTAACACGCCCGCTACCGTCTTGTTGCAGGAGAGGGTGGGGGAGGATTACCTGGGCCGGGTATTTGGGATCCTGGGAATGATTTCAAGTATTATGATGCCCCTGGGTATGCTGGTTTTTGGACCACTGGCAGATATCGTTGTAATTGAATGGCTGCTCATCGGAACCGGTCTGCTCCTGTTCATTCAAGGCTTTTTCCTCTTGGGCAACAAGCCGCTGCTGGAAGCGGGAAAACCAGTTTCTAAAGCTGACTGGTAACAGTTGGACCCACCACCGGGCGCGCTGAGCCCGTGGCGTACACATCAAGAACTACTTGATTTTCTCCAGCTGGGCTCGCAGCTGTCTTATGTTCTCACTCAACTCGCGTAATTCCTCAACCGGGCCGGAGAGATGCGGCCGGTTTAACTTCTCTTCCAGTTCCTCCTGCAGGGAAGAAAGGCGCTGGGCCAGCAAATGCGCCGCTGCTTTAGCCGTCGGGTCCATAGTATCCTCCGGTGTTTTTTTATGATTATTTCCGGTTGAGGAACATGTCATAAGTGCCGGTATTAAGAGGGTGAATATAACTCTATTGTAGCTTTCTAACACTCAGCTGAATAAACTGGCAATAAACACGATGATTAAGGAGATGTTGTTTTTGTTATATGCCAGCAGATTTTTACGGCTCATGACTCCACCCATGGAGGGGCCTGACGTTTTAATGGTGCAGAGACGTTTGAAAGAGTTGGGCCACAAGCTTGAAGCGGATGGGGTTTTTGGTCCCACCACCGAACAGGCGGTCAAATCGTTTCAAAAGGCGAACGGTTTGCTGGTAGATGGAATTGTGGGACCCGACACCTATCAAGCCCTGCAGGCAGCCAACGCACCAACCTTTTCCGGGCCTCGCGTAAGAGTTGGTCAAAACACAAACAGTGGAAGGTACCGGATAACCGTGGATACCGGACAAAAAATCTTGACTCTTAACCAGAATTCCCGACAGATCAAGGTTTATCCTGTCGCCGTAGGCAAGCCTGAAACCCCGACTCCCCTGGGAGATTGGACTATAGTTGAGAAGCAGCTTAATCCGGGGGGGCCTTTCGGCGCCCGGTGGATGCGGCTGAGCGTTCCCTGGGGTGGTTACGGCATCCATGGCACTGACAACCCCCCATCAATCGGCACCGCCGCCAGTCATGGCTGCGTGCGCATGTACAATGAGGATGTAATCGAGTTGTACGACATGGTGCCCATCGGCACTCCGGTCAAAATAATCGGTCAGGCGTTTACAGGACGGATACTCCGGGAGGGTGTCTCCCCCGGAAATGACGTCTCCGAACTGCAGCGGCGGCTGTCGATACTGGGCTACTACCGCGGGGATATTGACGGGTTCTACGGGCCCCTTACCCGACAGGCGGTTATGGATTTTCAGACAGCAAACGGATTGGCGGTAGACGGAATAGTAGGACCTCAGACTTACCAGGCCCTCGAAAAAGCGTACGATATTGCCACAGACAACCGTCAGCCTTAGTGCTGGGGCCTGCTCCTACTCCCATTCTATCGTGCCCGGGGGTTTGGAGGTTATATCGTAGACCACCCGGTTAATCCCCGGCACCTCATTTACGATCCGCCTTGATATGCGGTCGAGGAGTTCATATGGGAGCCTTGCCCAATCCGCGGTCATGGCGTCATCGCTGGTCACAGCCCTTACTATGATCGGATAGGCATAGGTCCTCTCATCCCCCATGACCCCAACACTGCGCATGGAAGGCAGGACCGCAAAGTACTGCCATACCTCGCGATCGAAACCCGCCTTCTGCAGTTCTCCGGTAACGATAGCATCGGCTTCAGCTAAAATTGCCAGTTTTTCTCGGGTTACCTCCCCTAAAATACGCACCGCAAAACCCGGCCCCGGAAAAGGCTGCCGCCATACAATCTCTTCCGGCAGTCCCAGTTCCTCGCCGATCTTCCTGACCTCGTCCTTGAACAGGAGCCGCAGCGGCTCGACCAGTTCAAATTCCATATCATCAGGCAGACCGCCCACGTTGTGGTGGCTCTTGATGGTAGCGGCGGTACTGGTGCCGCTCTCGATCACATCAGGGTAAAGAGTGCCCTGCACCAAAAAAGGTATATTCCCAAGCTTCCGGGCTTCATCCTCAAATACCCGGATGAACTCATTGCCTATGATCTTCCGTTTCTGCTCGGGGTCTTCAACACCCACGAGTTTGTTAAGGAAACGTTCGCCGGCATCAACATGCACCAGGTTCATCTGCATGTGATTCTTGAAAGTGGTGACAACCTGCTCGGCCTCGCCCTTGCGCAAGAGCCCATGGTCGACAAATATACAGGTCAGCTTATCCCCCACTGCCCGGTGCACCAAAGCTGCAGCCACCGAGGAATCAACTCCGCCACTCAAGCCGCAGATAACCGGCTGCTCACCGACCTGCTCCTGAATCTGCTCCACCGTTTGGGTGATAAAATGGCTGATGGTCCAATCCCCACGGCATCCACAGACCTTGTAGAGGAAGTTTTTCAGGATCTCCATACCCAAGGGAGTATGTCTGACTTCGGGATGAAACTGTACCCCTATGAGATGGCGTTGGGGATCCTCCATACTGGCTACCGGACAGTTTTCCGTCCTTCCCGTCACCACAAAGCCCGGCGGCACCTGGGCGATGGCCAATCCATGACTCATCCAGACCTGCATTTCGTCGGGCAGGCCGTCATATAGAAGGGACGAGTTTAGGGTCTGGAGCGTGCATTTCCCGTACTCCCTCAATTCGGTGTTTCCCACTCTGCCCCCTAAAGCCTGGGCCAGGAGCTGCATTCCATAGCAGATGCCCAAAATCGGTATCCCGCAAGTCAGGATCCGGGGATCGCAGCGCGGAGCATCCGGCAGGTATACACTGGCCGCCCCTCCGGAAAGGATTATCCCCCGGGGCTTCAGCGCCATCAGTTCCTCGTAGGGGATGTCATAAGGATACACCTCACTGTAAACCGACAGTTCCCTGACCCTTCTGGCAATAAGTTGGTTGTACTGACCTCCAAAGTCTAAAACCGCTATCAGTTCTGTTCCCATAAAACCACCCCTACTAAGAATGTACAGCTCCCTGGATCCGCCTCACAACAACGCGGCTACGGTTAGCAAGCGGCCGGGCCGGCGTCTTATCCCGGCTTTCACCATTCAATTAACAGTTTCCACAATACAAACCTGCGGCAGATGCCTGTATTGTTCAGCATAGTCGAGTCCGTAACCTACGACGAAGTGATCGGGGATGGTAAAGCCATTGTAATCTGAGACGATCGGTACCTTGCGACGGTCGGGCTTGTCCAAAAAAGTGCAGATTCTCAAGCTCCGGGGGTTTCGACGCAGCATAATCTCTTTAATGTACTTTAAAGTGTACCCGGTATCGACTATATCTTCGACAATCAGGACGTTCTTCCCCTCAATCGGCTGCTCCAGATCTTTCATTATGCGCACTTCACCGGAAGACTCGGTTGTCAGCCCATAGCTCGAAAGGTCTATAAAATCAACCTGAAGTGGTAAATCGATATGGCGTATAAGATCAGCCAGGAATACAAAGGTCCCCTTGAGGACGCCCACCACTAGGAGCTCTTCGCCGGCAAAATCGCGGCTTATCTCATTTCCCAGTTCTTTCACCCGTTCCTTAATCTGCTCCTCAGATAGGAGAACTCTCATGTCTGCCAAATGCCCAACCCCCCTCTCAAAATGGATTATAGCAATCCCTGTAAGACGGTGTCAAAAAGCAAAAACCTGCCGCTCCCAAATGCCAAGAGGACGTTCGTATCACCGCCCGTCCGGCGCCCCACAGAAACGTCCTCTCACGGTAAACGCAGGTTTTCAGTCGATTTTTGGTTTGCCGATGGATATCTTCTCGTTAAAGTCCTTGAAGGATACCGTCATTTTCAGGTAGGTATCCGCATTATTCTTGCTGGTGGCTGACAGTGTGGCCTTACGCACCAGCTTTTCCTTAACATCTACATAAATATTGTAGTCAAAGGAGCGCCACAGAACCTCCATCAGTTCGTTTTCAACACTCGGTTTGCAGTTCACGATCATACACTTGCGGCCATCGATCGTTTCCCATCCTTTTGTTTTTATTTCCCCGATTTTCTTGAAGTTAAAATTAGACAGCGGATCCAATTCCGAAATTAAAACCTTCGTGGTATCGGTTTGGGCGTCCTTGATTACCGTCCAGCGCTGGGAGAATGAATCCCAGTTATAAATGGCCTGGTCAAAATGATAGATGTCGACCGGGGTTTTAACCATTTCCCCTTTAATGTGAATATGGCCTTCCGGGCTTTTTTCTCCTTGTATCCTGCTTATCTCCTCCTTTCTGCCTTCCACCAAGAGAGTTGACTCCAGGTCATATCTGAAACTCCGGGCTGCCCCTGTTCTGTCCAGTGCTTCCGTCAACAACTCCCTGGGATCTATCTGGCTCTGCTGATAATTATTGAACAGTCGGCAGGAGATGGCTCCGAAAACAATCACAACCAGCAGCACTGCAGGTATCAACCACCAACGTTTCATCGATCACGCCCTCTTCTTTTTTTGCTATATTCTATTACGGTAGATATGGGTTTATTACCCGAAGGGATCCTGAGGGACGGATCAACCTCTTTCTTTACGCCAAATAAGTATTTTGCTATAATTTTTCCGTATTTATTCCCCGGTGGGATTATTTTTTGGAGGAAGAAGAAATGTTTGAGTCCTTTGAGCAGGCCAGGGCATACTGTAATGACCATGGCATTCAGATGGTTGATTTTAAGACGATCGATCTCACAGGAAGATGGCGCCACGTTACCATTCCCATCGGTCGGTTCACCCGAGACATACTGGAAGACGGCATCGGATTTGACGGTTCCAACTACGGGTTCGCCCCGGTGGAGAAAAGTGATATGATTTTTATCCCCGACCTGTCCACCGCCATACTGGATCCCTTCGTCCAGGTACCTACCCTGTCCATGATCGGTGACGTCTTCGTAATTGACACGCCCAACCGTCGCTTTGAACAAGACCCCCGGGCGGTGGCCACCAAAGCCGAGGAATACTTGAAATCAACCGGCATCGCCGATGAAATCAGGATCGGCCCCGAATTCGAGTTCTACGTTTTTGACCATGTCAGTCACCAGGTTAAACCGCAGATCTCCGGCTATGAAATCGATGTAACCCAGGCTGAATGGAACAGCGGTGAGGGTTATCCCAACCTGGGCTACAAAATACCGGTC
Source organism: Syntrophothermus sp. DTU052 (assembly GCA_001512495.1). Taxonomy (GTDB): domain Bacteria; phylum Bacillota; class Syntrophomonadia; order Syntrophomonadales; family DTU052; genus DTU052. The sequence continues at coordinate 9,348 of LFRU01000025.1, forward strand.
AAAAGCGGATACCATATAACACCGCCCATGGATGTTCTTTATGACCTGCGCAGCCGCATGTGCATGATCCTGGAAGAAAGGAACGTAGCCATTAAGTATCACCACCACGAAGTCGGAGGCCCGGGGCAGATGGAGATCGAGGTGGAATTCGGCGGGTTGAGGGAGATGGCGGATAAAACCATGCTGGTGAAATACGTGGTTAAGAACGCCGCCTTCGCCGAGGGAAAGACTGCGACTTTTATGCCCAAACCTATCCTGGGCGAGGCCGGCAGCGGTATGCATATCCACATTCATCTTTTTAAGGAAGGCAAACCCTTGTTCTTTAATGCCGACGGTTACTCGGGGCTGAGCCAATCGGCCCTGCACTTTATCGGTGGAATTCTGCATCATTGCCCGGCTTTATGCGGGTTTACCAATCCCAGCACCAACTCTTATAAACGGCTGGTCCCCGGCTATGAGGCCCCGGTCAGCATCTGTTTCGCCACCGCCAACCGCAGCGCAGTAATTAGGATTCCCGCTTATGCCAAATCGCCCGGCCAGAAAAGGTTTGAGTTCCGTTCCTCCGATGCCACCTGCAACCCTTACTACGCCTATGCCGCCATTTTAATGGCAGGTTTGGACGGCATTGAAAACCGTATTGATCCGATCCAAACAGGCTTCGGACCCTATGATGTAAACCTTTACAACCTGCCCAAAGAGGAACAAGCCAGGATCAAGTGTCTGCCCACATCCCTGGACGAGGCGCTTGATGCGCTGGAACGTGACAATGAGTTCCTGCAGAAAGGCGGAGTTTTTCCCCAACGCCTGATTGAGATCTGGATTGAGAAGAAACGGCAGGAAGCCCAACAGCTTAAGCTCACCCCCCATCCCCTGGAATTCGGTCTCTATTACGACCTGTAGATGCTTTGCATCTTAACTGTCCTGAATATGGAGTACGAGGGGGGCGACTAGCCCCCCTCCTCTCTCACCACCATACGTACCGTTCAGTATACGGCGGGTTACGCTGCTGAACGAAGTCGATCACATCGCTCGGTCAGACGCTTAAGCTCCTGGTTGCGCCAAAAGGCAAGGCCGAGGGCCTTAAATCAGATTGGATTTTTGCAGCAACTTCTGCACAATTACGGCAACCTCGGCCCGGGTTATGTTGTCCCTGGGGGCAAGTGTATTTGAGCACCGCCCGGATATCAGGCCGGTTTTTACGCAGGCGGCGATACCGGATTTCGCATAGTCGGCGGCTCTGTGGGCATCAGTGTATCCTGCCAGTATGGTCTGGTTTCACTATCGGTAAGATTGACCTCCAGTTTGGTGACCTGCATGGCCCTGGCTATCGTGGTCATGGCCTGTTCCCGGGTGATTTTGGCATTGGGTCCGAATTTCCCGTTTTTGAAGTGAAAACAGCCGGGGTACGAAGGATCCCCGGCTGCTTTGGTAATCAGGTTATCGGTTGCCTTACATCGGAGGCATTCCGCCCATGCCGCCGCCCGGCATCGGTTCTTCTTTGGGCACTTCCGTTATCAGGGTTTCGGTAGTCAGCAGCATGGCTGCAATGCTGGCTGCATTCTGCAGAGCGGAGCGGGTGACCTTAACCGGGTCGATGATCCCCGCCTCAATCATATCCTCGTATTGGTCGGTCAGCACGTTGAAGCCCAGTCCGGGTTTATTGGCGGATTTGACCTTTTCTACTACTACTGACCCCTCTTTGCCCGCATTGTTGGCAATCTGGCGCAGGGGTTCCTCCAAGGCCTTCTTTACCAGGTTCACGCCGGTCAGCTCATCGCCTTCAGCCTTAACCGCTTCCACCGCAGGGATAATATTCAGCAGGGCTACACCTCCACCCGCTACAATACCTTCTTCGACAGCGGCCTTGGTAGCAGCCAGCGCGTCTTCAATGCGGTGCTTCTTCTCTTTCAGCTCGGTTTCGGTAGCCGCACCAACCTGGACCACCGCTACCCCACCGGCCAGCTTGGCCAGCCGCTCCTGCAGCTTTTCCTTGTCATATTCAGAGGTGGTCTCATCGAGCTGCTTCTTGATGGAATTAATGCGATCCTTGATGGCCTGATCGGAACCGGCACCATCCACAATGATGGTCTCTTCCTTCCTGACCTTGACCTGGCGAGCCCGGCCCAGCATATCTATGGTAACATTCTCCAGTTTTACTCCCAGGTCATCCGATATCAGCTCGCCATCGGTAAGTATCGCAATATCCTGCAGCATAGCCTTCCTGCGATCGCCAAAGGCGGGGGCCTTGACAGCTACGCAATTGAATGTTCCTCTCAGTTTGTTTAGTACCAGGGTAGGCAGCGCTTCTCCTTCAACCTCTTCAGCAATGATAACCAGAGGCTTGCCGGACTGAACCACTTTCTCCAGTAGAGGCAGGATTTCGCCAACTGCGGCTATTTTCTTGTCGGTGATAAGTATATAGGGATCATTCAATACCGCTTCCATCTTGTCGGTATCGGTAACAAAGTAATGAGAAATGTAGCCGCGATCAAAGTTCATTCCTTCCACGACATCCAGGGTGGTTCCCACGGATTGGCTTTCCTCGACAGTAATGACGCCGTCTCGTCCCACTTTCTCCATGGCCTCGGAGATCAGTTCACCGATTTCCGGATCATCGGCGGAAATCGAAGCCACCTGGGCTATTGCTTTCTTGGTTTCGACGGGTCTTGAGATTTCCTTTAACTCCTCCAGTGCGGCTGCGACTGCTTTCTCAATTCCCCGTTTCATGATCATGGGATTGGCGCCGGCCGCCACGTTTTTGAGCCCTTCCTTGATCATCGCCTGTGCCAACAACGTAGCCGTAGTGGTACCATCACCGGCTATATCGTTGGTCTTGGTAGCAACCTCTTTAACCAGCTGGCATCCCAGGTTCTCCCAGGGATCCTCCAGATCTATATCTCTGGCAATGGTTACCCCATCATTGGTAATTGTGGGAGAGCCAAATTTACGCTCCAGCACCACATTTCTTCCCTTGGGGCCCAACGTAATCTTAACGGCATCGGCTAAAGTGTCAACACCTTTCTCCAGTGAACGCCGGGCATCTTCCCCAAACATCAGTTGCTTGGCTAACATGTATTGTAACCTCCTCTTGTTTAATTCTTTGGATTACTCTAAGATGGCCAATATGTCTCTCTCTGAGAAGATCAAGTACTCTTCGCCATCAATCTTGATCTCGGTACCCGCATATTTGGAAAAGATTATGCGGTCCCCCACTTTTACTTCCAGGTCAACTTTCTGACCGTTGTCCAACATACGTCCGGTACCAACCGCAATAATCTCTCCCTCCTGGGGTTTCTCCTTAGCAGTATCCGGCAGCACAATGCCGCTCTTGGTTTTTTCTTCAGTCTTTAAAACCTTTACTACTACTCGGTCACCCAGTGGTTTGACGTTCACTGAAATACCCCCTTCGATTTCTGATTTTATTGTTAGCACTCATTTGGTGCGAGTGCTAATTTTCATCTATAATAATAGGCAAGAGCTTATTTGAATCGCAAATCTGAAAGTATGTCATTGGGGTTAATTATTCCCAATTAATATTCTATACCTTACAAAATCTTTCTATACCTTCTCTTGCCTCGTTTTTTCAATCCTGCCCACATTCTCCAGTTTGTCCTAACAGTATCTCCAGACCATGTCTCAATGTATCCCGGATCGCCTCCAGCGATTCCCGCACCCCCTTGGGACTCCCTGGGAGGTTTATAATAAGGCTTTGGCGGCGTATTCCAGAAATCCCTCGTGACAGCATGGCCCGGGGGGTTTTCTGCAGCCCGTAATACAGCATGGCACCCGTAATACCGGGAACTGCCTTGTTTATAACCGCCCAGGTAGCCTCCGGGGTTACATCCCGCTCGCCAAAACCGGTTCCTCCGGAGGTTAAAACTAGGTTTAACTTAAGGACATCGCACATGTGAATAAGCTGCTCCTGAATAAGACTGCGATCGTCGGGAACAACATGGTAGTACTCCACGGTACCAAGCTCAGCCAGAACCTCTCTTATCACCTCACCGCTGTGGTCTTCTCTTTCTCCTTTTGCCCCCTTGTCGCTGACAATAAGAACCCCAATCGTATACATTTTTTCCTCCTTCATGTCGTCATTATGATGTTTTCTTTAAGCACCTTTGACCTCAATCAAGTCACCGGCTCTAACCGGGCCGCCCTGCAAAACCCGGGCAAATACTCCCTCCCGGGGCATAACACAATCTCCAACCTGCCGGCGGATGGCACATCCCATATGACACTCCTTGCCTATTTGGGTAATCTCCAATTCGGCTTCCGCTCCTACCCGCAGACGCGTGCCTACCGGCAGCAGTCCTACGTCCAGGCCTTCAACCGCCAGGTTCTCGGCAAAGTCTCCAAAGCCGATCTCCAGCCCCATTTTTCTCATCTTATTAATACTGCTCAGGGAGAGAAGGCTTACCTGGCGATGCCAGGAACCCGCATGGGCATCACCTTCGAGACCATGATCCGCTATTAACAGGCCCTGACCAATGTCTCTTTTCTTCTCTCCCTTGTCCTCACTGGTGCAGACAGCCAATACTCTGCCCTTCATTTACAGATCCTCCCTCCTCAGATGGCCGCTCTTGCCTCCAGATTTTTCGAGAAGAGATATGCCTTCAATCCTCATCCATCTGTCCACCGATTTACACATATCATATACGGTTAAGGCGGCTATCGCCACTGCGGTTAAGGCCTCCATCTCCACCCCGGTTCTGCCGGTGGTCTTAACCCGCGACTCAATCCGCAAAAAGCCCTGTTCTTTGTCGATGCTGAAACCGAGATCCACCGAAGTAAGAAAAAGCGGGTGGCACATGGGAATCAGGCTTGAGGTTTTCTTGGCGGCCATGATACCGGCTACCTGAGCTACTGCCAGGACATCACCTTTTTTTATGCCGCCATTTTCAATGAGTTCGAGGGTGGATGGCTCCATGTGCACCCTGGCTTCGGCTCTGGCTTCACGTTCGGTGTCTGGTTTTCCACTAACGTCAACCATTCGTGCCCGACCTTCCGGGTTGATATGGGTCAACTTCAACCTGTTATCCCCCAATCTGGTACATCTTGCGATCCCTGGTCCCCCAGGGTTTATCACCCATGGTGTGCCGCTCCGGCTTGGAGAGTACCGTCTCTACAAAAATCCGCCTGATCTCCTCGTCCGGCAGGTTATTCCGCAGGGCCTCTTTGAGGTCCCGTTCCTTACCGCCGTAAAGACAAGCCCTGAGCTTACCGTCAGCGGTTAGGCGCAGGCGATTGCACTCACTGCAGAAGTGGTTGCTCATCGGTGATATGAAACCTACCGACCCCCGGCCGCCATCCAGGACAAAATATTTGGCCGGTCCGCTACCGCGGCTTATCTTCCCCGGCTTCAGGACATAGTGCTTGCTTATTATATCGAATACATCGGAATTCTTTATTATGGATTTGCAATGCCAGTATTTAATCTCTCCCACCGGCATGAATTCGATAAACCGGATGTGGAGGGGCCGTTCGAAGGCCAAACGACAGAAATCAAGGATCTCGTCATCGTTGAAGCCATTTATGAGTACGGTATTGACCTTAACCGGTTCCAACCCCTCTGCCAGGGCCGTCTCCAGGGCATTAAAAGCAGCCGTGATATCTCCGCCCCGGGTAATATAATGGTAGCGATCCTTCTGTAACGTATCAAGGCTGATATTAACCCGCTTCAGCCCGGCCTCCTTAAGTTCAGCCGCCAACCCGGGAAAAAGGATCCCGTTGGTGGTGATCGCCACATCATCGATACCATCAATCCGGGAAATGGCGTAAACCAGGTCAGCCAAATTGCGGCGGATAAGCGGCTCCCCCCCGGTCAGCCTGATCTTCGTGATCCCCAGCTCAGCACCAATCCTGACCACTTTTTCAATCTCTTCAAAACTCAGAATGTCCCGATGTTCCTTCAGGGAGATACCCTCCGGTGGCATGCAGTAGCGACACCGCAGGTTACAGCGGTCGGTTACAGATATGCGCAGGTAATTGATTTCTCTTCCCAACTGGTCCAGCATGTGCTTCCTCCGTTTATAGATATATCGGATGTCCGCTGTGTCCTGCCGTCAGCCGCTCCTCCAAACAACCTGCCCCGACATGTCCAGGTTATAGCCGCCATAAGACAGGGTTGCGGATACAAACTCAGGGTCGGCGATCGCCTGGTATAAGGCTTCCAGGACCGATGTCTCCACCAGGTCCTCGGCGATACAGAGGTCATACCTTTCAGATTCCACCGGTATAAAATCAAGTCCCAGAGCCTGGGCACTGGCATAAATCCCCAGGCTGACATCAGCCGTGTCATTGCTGACAGCTGCCGCCACTGCCAGGTGGGAGAACTCCTCCCGCCCATAGCCGTTTATCTGAGCGGGATCAATCTCCATGTTTTTAAGGAGATAGTCAAGAAGGATACGGGTTCCAGCCCCCTTCTGGCGATTGACGAACCTTATCTCCGGACGAGTCAGGTCCGCCAGGCTTTTAATCCCCAGGGGATTTCCTGCCTTAACCATCAGACCCTGCTCTCGGGTTACCAGATTTATCAGAACCAGTTTTTCTCCCTTTAGATAACGCTCGAGGTAGCTTATATTATACTCGCCGGTGGCCGTGTCCAGGAGGTGGATCCCGGCCAAGTGAGTTTCCCCCCGTCTTAATGCCATGATGCCCCCCATGCTTCCCACATTAGTGGAAGCCAATCGCAGGCGGTGCTTCTTCCACAGGACGTTGCCCAGGTAATCAAGTGCCAGGTCGTGGCTGCCTATCGCCATGATGGTCCGGTCAACCACCTCCAGCGGGCGAGTCAGTCTAATGTGGACCCGATCACCGGGCTGATGACCTTCCAATCCCCGGGGTACAACCAGGATCCCATCTGTTTTGACCAGGCTGGACGTGGCTCCTGCCCCCCGGGCTCGGGGGAAGGCCATATAGTCACTGCCCACCCGGGCCAGGGTTACATGAATAAACTCGTCGACCCCCATGCTGGAGGCCAGCTTGCGAGCTACCCGGGCTTCCAATATCTGAGGTTCCGGCGGTGTTATGCCCTGCAGGGCATAGATCAAGGGGCGTCCAATTAACTCAAAGACCAAGGCGGCGGATACCGGATACCCCGGAATCCCCAGCACCGGCTTCCGGTCTATGAGCCCCACTATGGCCGGTTTCCCGGGCTTGATTGCCAGGCCGTGCAGGATCAGTTCGCCCGTTTCTTCAATAACCTCGGCGGTATAGTCCTCCCGCCCCGCCGAGGATCCGGAGCAGATGACAATCATGTCCGCCTCCGGGGCTGCCTTTATGATTGCTTCCTTCAAGACCTCCCGGTCATCAGGTACCGGGGGTTGGCGGATGGGCAAACCGCCCCACACCTCACATAAACCGCTCAGCATGCGGCTGTTGGATTCAGTTACCTCCCCCGGCCGCATCTTCTCCTGTCCCGGCTCCACGATTTCGGTACCGGTGGGTATGATGGCTACCCGCGGTTTTTTGACCACCTTGATTCGCGTAACTCCGGCAGTCAGCAGGGAACCTATTTCGAAGGGCCCCACCGGAAAAAAAGCCGGGATAATTATCTGGGAAGCTATCAGGTCCTCTCCCACGGATCGCACATGCTGCCAGGGAACTGCCGGGGCTATTATTTCCGCGGTGTTCTCATCCTTGTAATTGACGTCCTCGATCATGATAACCGCGTCATATTCTCCCGGCACCGGATCCCCGGTATCAACCTCAACGAAATGTTGGTCCCGGTAAAGGAGAACCGGTGTAGTCTCGCTGGCCCCCAGCGTATCGCGTGCACGCACCGCAATCCCATCCATGGCTGATGCCGGGTAATGGGGGGAAGATTTGCGGGCCCTGATCGGCTCGGCGGTAATCCGGCCCAGGGATTGCTGCACCTCAATCTCTTCCTCCTCAATCCTGAACTCAACTACGCTTTGTAGGCGGTTCATCACCAGGTCCAGGGCCTGATCCAGGGGCATATTCTCTATATAGACTTTTCGAGCCATTAAGCACCTCCGGAGGAACTCTGATTGCAGACAGAGACCGTTTCATTATTTGCAAGTGCCACACATTTCTTAGCCGTTTCCAATTACACTTCCCCTGCGCCAACTTCCAAATATATGGGAATAGACATCCCCATCCGGTCAGAACAAGCGCACGATTACGGTTTCCCCCTTGCTCAACCCCTGTTTCTGATGGGGGATGTGTATAAACCCGTTGGCCTCGGACATAACCCGAATCAAACCTGCTTTGCCGTGTACCGGGATCGCCTTAGCCACCCCGCTGCTGTAATCAACCTTCACCCGGACAAAATCATCGCGTCCCGCCTGGGAAGCCACATTGTCGGTCAGGACCGCCGTACATGTACCGCGTAGTCCCTCAGGTAGCACCGGTTCCAGCAGCACCTCCAAAACCATCAAGGCCGATACCGGATGACCCGGCAGCCCCAATACCAGTTGAGATCCTATTCTGACGGCCAGGGTCGGTTTCCCCGGCTTGATGGATAAGCCGTGAAACAACAGCCTCGACTCGGGAAAAGAGAGCAGTACTTCCAGGCTCAGGTCCCGGTCCCCAACCGAACTCCCTCCCGACATGACAACCAGGTCGTTCTCGGCCAAGGCGGCGGCAATTTTCTCCTGCAGACGGATGAAGTCATCAGCCACCACCCCGTAATAGCGGGTATCCACACCCCGGCGTTTCAAGGCCGCTCCCAGCACATAGGAGTTGACATCCCTGACCTGTCCCATCGCCGGGGTGGCATCAACTGTTACCACCTCATCGCCGGTGGAAATCACCCCGCAGCGCAGACGAGAAAAAACGGGGATCTCCGTTATGCCCAGAGCCGCCAGGACTCCGATATCCTGGGGCCTTAAGGCGTGTCCCGCCGGCAGGACCTGCTCGCCCATCCGGCAGTCCTCCCCGGTCCTGATTACGTTTTCTCCGACGGCCACCGGCCTGGTTACCAGAACCGTTTCCTGGTCAAGCCCCTCCGTGTACTCCACCATGACCACCGCATCCGCACCGGCCGGGAGCATACCTCCGGTGGGGATCCAGGCGCACTGACCGGAAGTTATCTCTATCCCCGGTGGAAAACCCATTGCTATCTCCCCTACCAGGCTGAGAAAGGCCGGGATCGTCTCACTGGCTCCATGAACATCGGATGCCAGAACTGCATAGCCGTCGACGGTGGAGCGCGGAAATGGCGGCAGGTCTTCCCCAGCGATCACCTCAGCGGCCAAGGTCCGGCCCAGGGCTTCTTCCAGCCCCACCTTCTTCACGGCAGGCCGGGGCCAATTCTCGGTAATGATTCGGCCGGCCTCCGGTAATGATAATACATCGAAGAATTCTGCCATGATCAGCCTCCATTGTTACAGATAAGAACACCTTTCTCCCGCCGTTCATGGATACCGATATTTCTCTTTCTATAATATAAGATAACGGTTAGAAACAACCTAGTTCACAAGCTTTGATCTTCAAATTCAGTTCATCACATAAAGTACCGATCATCCGGTAAGGTACCTGCATATCCTCGGCTACCTTGCGGGCGGCGGCACAACTTATTAACCCGTCCCGAGCAGCTTCTTCCAAGCGGGCAATTACCTGTTCCCTGTTCTCCATCTCCTTGCTCAATGCTTGCACCTCCAAAAAAAGACACCGCGAAAGGGTGTCCTTTTATTTCCTTTCCCACGGAAGGTGTGTATTTTCCCCACACACCCTGTCGTTCACCATAACCTGACCTGGTGCGGTTATGGGTGAATCGGAGACTATGGGATTGTCATGCCTTGCAAACTAATATGTCCGTTTAAGCTTAATTGGTATTATACTATAAAGGACCTGTTTTCAACAGCAATCGTCAAGGCCTCAAGGCCGTACTGCAAGGGCCCATGAACTCGCCTTTTTCTATCCATGGGAAGCAGAGTTTTTCAGGACTTCCCTTTTCCTGTTACCAGTTTATTGATGAAGTGCCCCACCGCATTTGGGAGCAGGTGCGATTAATAGTTATTATTTCCATGAGATGATAATAGCGCAAACGTCGGCCTGCATATGGTAGTATTAAAGGGAAATAGTGAGGGGAGGTGCCGGTCTTTGAGCGACATGGCCTGGCTCATTATCGCTGTCATCTGCGGTATCATTGAAGTTGCTACCATGGGTTTCTGGTTCCTGTGGCTGGCCTTGTCAGCCTTGCTGGTGAGTTTCTTAACCTGGCTAAACGTAGTTACCACATTGCCATCGCAAGTTATTGTATTTAGTGTTATCACGTTATTCTTTGTTATATTTACCCGCCCCCTGGCAGTCCGTGTGTTCAAGACCAACGAGGTGAAAAGCAATGTTGATGCCCTGATAGGATTGACGGGGATAGTTACTATGGAAGTCGTTCCCCCGGAAGCCGGGCAGGTTAGACTCCAGGGAGAGATCTGGACAGCCCGTTCTGACCAGAGATTAAATCAGGATTCCCTGGTAAGAGTGCGGGCTGTGGAGGGCGTAACCCTTTATGTAGATCCCGTTACAGAAGAACAAGAGACGGAGGTGTTTAATTAAATGGATTGGTTTGTCTGGGCACTTATAATATTTATACTCCTGGTACTGTTCCGTTCCATCAGGATTATCGGGCAGTCAACCGTAGGTATTGTGGAGAGGCTGGGAAAGTTTCACGGCAAAGCCGAACAAGGCATCAACATTATCGTTCCTATAATAGATCGCTTCCGGGCGATTGTTGATCTCCGCGAACAGGTAGTCGACTTTCCCCCCCAACCTGTAATAACCAAGGACAACGTTACCATGCAGATAGATACGGTTGTCTATTATCAGGTAACTGACCCTTTCCGCTTCATTTATGAGATTGCCCACCCCCTGGCGGCCATTGAAAACCTGACCGCCACCACCCTGCGTAACATCGTGGGGGAACTGGAACTCGACGCCACCCTTACCTCCCGCGACTACGTAAACACCAAACTGCGCCAGGTACTGGATGAGGCTACCGACAAGTGGGGCATTAAGGTCAACCGGGTGGAACTGAAGAACATCAACCCGCCCCATGACATTCAGCAGGCCATGGAGAAACAGATGCGGGCCGAGAGGGAAAAACGAGAAGCGATCCTGCGGGCTGAAGGCCAGAAGACAGCAGCTATTCTTACGGCCGAGGGGCAGAAACAGGCGGTCATCCTCCAGGCAGAAGCCCAGCGGGAAGCCGCGATTAAGGAGGCCGAAGGAATCAAGCAGGCTACCGTACTGCGGGCCGAGGGTGAAGCTGCGGCTATTCTCAATGTGCAGAAGGCGTTTGCCGACAGCCTGGTGATGATAAGAGAAGCCGGAGCCGATGAGAAAGTCCTGGCACTTAAATCCCTGGAAACTTTGAAGGATATCGGGAACGGCACCGCTACCAAGCTCTTCATTCCTACTGAGTTGGCGGGGCTGGGTGGAGTCCTGGGTTCGTTAAAAGAGATATGGGATAACAAGGCCGAATCGGTCAATCAATGATACCGGAGCGTTCGCATTAGCGGAGTTGGACCCCCAGTAGAAGAAAGGCACCAACAGGGGCTGAGAGTTTCGGCCCCTGTTTCCTTATGCAGCCGGCATGATGACCGCCAATCGGTCCTGCAGATGGTATCATTGTATTTGAGACCAACGGTGCGCCCTTTAACGGGCGCCAAAACGCCGGCTGTTTATTCAGCAGCGGATGATCCGGCTTTCTGTGACCAGGGCGTGCATCCGTACATCCCGGCCCGTCGGGTAAACCTCATCAACAAGCTGCAGCTCAAAGGCGATTCCGCAGAAGAAAGAAGCAGCCGGCAATGCAGAAAGGAATCGGTCATAGTAGCCTTTGCCGTATCCCAACCTGTAACCCTGATGATCAAATACAACTCCCGGCACCAGAACGGCGTCAATCAACTCCGGTGGAAACGGTTCCCCTTCCGGCTCCCGGATCCCAAAAGGCCCCGGCCTGGTCCGGTCCCAGCCGTCAAACCTGACGGCCTCCAGCTCCTTACCTTTCACCCGGGGCAGAACTACGGTCTTATCCTCTGCCCGCAGCCTCAGCCAGAACTCACTGATGTCAGCCTCCTGCCTGATGGCGGCATAGGCCATGATAGTACGTGCTCTTTGAAGTTCCGGGATCTGCTTCAGGGTTGCACAGATTAGTTGACTCTTGCGCGCCACCTCGAGGGGCCTCTGGGCCGACCTTAATTCTAACACCTGTCGACGCAGGTCACCGCGTTTGGCTGCTGTAGACTCGTTCATCCGTCCTCCACCTCAATCTTTACCAATAGGGCCCGATCCCACCGCGTTCTGAGAACGGTGCCAGTAAAAAACCCCGGCAATAACCAAGATTGCGGCAGCTACCACTTGGGCGATACTGAAACCGCCCCATATTATCAGGTTCTCGCGGACGAATTCCACTCCGAACCTCAACAGGGCATAACCAATGACATAGGCCAGAAACACCTGTCCATCAAAACGCCTTCGGGGATAGAGCCGTAAAAGGAAAGCACACAATCCCAAAGAGAGCAGTGCGCTGTAGAGCTGTGCGGGATGGCGGGGCACCAGGTCCAACCC
>LFRU01000025.1:21891-39292 GCA_001512495.1 Syntrophothermus sp. DTU052
GCGTATCCTAAAGCCAGGTAGGGGGCAAACAGGTCAAACATCCTCCAAAAAGAGAGCCTCTTAATTCTCATGTACAGGAGGGCAGCGGCTGCTCCCAAAATAAAGGCCCCGTACCATACCAGCCCCTCGTTTCTAAAGTCAAGTATCTGCAGCAGGTTAAGCCGGTAATATTCCCAGTCGTAGAAAAAGACATAGAAGAGGCGAGCCCCGATCAGACCGGACAGAACAGTGATGATTGTCAGATCAAGAACCGCTTCCTCATCTATCCCCTCCTTCCGGGCCTTTCGCATGATGAGAACCAGGCTAACCCCTACTCCCAGGGCCAGCATAAAGCCGTAAGAATAGACGGTAATACGGCCAATCTCAAGCAGAATTGGATACATATCGGCCTCCTTAAAGCAATTAATTATCCACAGGTTCAAAAGTCCGTTGTTTTACGAATATCATACTGAAGTCCTATAAGGCTTTAGTTGGCTAAAGTGATGGCAAAGCCTGAATTTTAAGTTACTCACAGACTTATCCACATTATCCACAGGTTTTCTGCACAGCTAATCCCAACTGGGGGAATGCGTTCAGATCCAACCCGGCAAAATCTCCTTCGAGATACTGGTAATAGCCGGCACATGCCACCATAGCCGCATTATCAGTACACAGTGCGGGCGGCGGTATTTGAACAGCCGTCCCCATTTTATCTGCCTCTCGGGTAATTCTCTCCCTTAACCGGGCGTTGGCTGCTACACCTCCGGCCAAAAGGATCTGCTTAACCTCTTTATGTCTGGCGGCGTTAATAGTCTTCTCCACCAGGACATCCACCAGGGCTTCTTGAAATTCGGCCGCCAGGTCGTTAACGGCTGCTTCTTCGCCATTCTTTTTCAGTTTATTCCACAGGTTTATGGTTGCGGTTTTAAGACCACTGAAGCTGAACTCGTAATCACTGCGCTCAAGGTAAACGCGAGGCAGGTGGTAGATACCGGCTTTTCCTGATTGAGCCGCCTTTTGCACAGCGGGCCCTCCCGGGTAACCCAGACCTAAAAAACGGGCTACCTTGTCAAAGGCTTCCCCGGCAGCATCATCCCTAGTTCGCCCCAGGAGCTCAAAACAGCGGTGATCTCTCATATAAAGAAGGCTGGTGTGTCCACCAGAGACTACCAGACACACCGCGGGAAAAACCGGCGGTTCCTCCGTCAGAAAGTTGGCATAGATATGGGCCTCCAGGTGATCGACCCCGATCAAGGGCTTACCCAAACCGTAGGCATAGGCCTTGGCAAAAGAGACCCCTACCAGGAGTGCTCCAATCAAACCGGGGGTATAGGTTACTGCTATCGCATCTATCTCCCGGCCTGTCATGCCGGCTTCTTTCAGGGCCTCGTCCACGAGCGAGGCAATGACTTCAATATGTTTGCGGGAGGCTACCTCAGGAACCACGCCGCCAAAACGCCGGTGAATGTTGATCTGTGATGATACCAGGTTAGCCAGCACCCGGTGCCCGTTCTCCACCACGGCTACCGCGGTCTCATCACAGGAGGTCTCTATGCCCATTATCCGGATTTCTTTCATAACCAACCCCCGTACTAATTATTGTCGGCCACATTCAGTTGCCCAAAACTCAGAGTTTTTTCACCATGATCAGAGCATCTTCACCATTGTCAAGATAATAACCCCTGCGGTGCCCCTTTTCCTCAAATCCCATCCGTCTATACAGGGATAGGGCCGCATCATTGGAAGGCCTGACCTCCAGGGTAACCACAACCGCTCCGTTAGCGCTCGCAAGGGCCATTATATTGGCAAGCAGCAGTTCTCCAATCCTTCTCCCTCTGGCCCGCGGGTGCACCGCCACATTGGTGATGTGCCCTTCGTCAAAAATCAGCCACACTCCGGCATATCCCTGCAGGACAAAGCCTTCTTGGGCCACAATGTACTGGGCCAAGGGGTTCTTCAGCTCAGTAAGAAAGGATTCCCGTGACCAGGGAAGGGGAAAGCACAACTCCTCGATCTCCAGTATCTGATCAAGGTCCCTACGCCTCATCTCTCTGATTCTCAGCTCCAAACCCGCCCTCTCCTTCCAACTGTGACATCCGTACCTCGGCTTCTGATTTCCTCACGTAGATAGGGGTAAGGCTAAACACATCATCAAGCTGTCCACCAAGCCACCGGCTGGCTGCCAGACTGCCCACAGCGGATACCCGCGGCAACCAGTATCCCGGTAAGCTCACCACTGCATCTCCCAGGGATTCTTGCAAAACTGGCAGATACTCATTCACCCCATCTCCCAGGAAGGTCACAGTCGAACAGCCGGTCAGTTCCATAATCCGTCGGGCCGTCTTAACCAGGTTATCCGGCGACAGGGCCTGATAATCGGTGATCCTCCTCCCACCATGGTAAAACGAAGTGTAAACCTCCCCCTTGCGGGCATTCAGCATCGGGCAGAGCAGGTCGGGGCTCCAACTGAGGTTGTGGGCTATGGCATCCAGGGTAGGGATCCCGATTATCGACTTATCGGCAGCCAGTGCCAGGCCCTTGGCCGTAGCCAGCCCGATACGGAGCCCGGTAAAGGAACCGGGACCGATGGTAACCGCGATAGCGTCCACATCACGTAGATTGTACCCGGTCTGGTGGAAGGATACATTTATCATCTCCAATAGGGTTCGTGAGTGTTTATAGCCGGTGTTGGCCAGAGCTTCATAGTAGGTTTTCCTGTCATCCACCAAGGCCACCCCGGCTACCGGTGTCGCCGTGTCAATACTCAAGATCAGCATGGTTTTTCAAAACCTCCAGAATATGTCCCCTATCGGCAGGGACGGTTAACCGCACCAGGCGCGGCGAATCGTAATCAAGATCCACAACCTCGATCTCAATAACTATGTCTCCGGGAGCCACGTTTTCCGGAGGCCACTCAATCAGGGTGACACCATCACCGTAATATGATTCCTCCCATTCATCACCATCCTGATCCCTGTCATCCAGGCGGTAAAAGTCCAGGTGATATATCGGCAGTGTTCCCAGGTAGACCTGCATAATGGTAAAGGTAGGACTGGTCACCACTCCATCAAAACCGAGCCCCCGCGCAATTCCTTTTACTAGGGTGGTCTTTCCCGCTCCCAGATCCCCTCTGAGCAGCAGTCGATCTCCAGGCCGGAGTTCCCGGGACAGGATTTCCCCAAGGGCTATCATCTTGTTGCTTGAATCCACAGTTACCTGCAGGTCCTTCATTTCTTCAACCCTTTATCAATTATCTCCTGGCGGATCAGTTTGAAATCCTCCCAGACCGGCCTTTTTAAGCTCTCGTTCCTCAAGAGAGCCGCCGGATGATAGGTCGGCATAATCATTATTCCCTGGCGGGTAAACCATCTTCCCCTTACCAGCGTAATTTTGGCCTTGTTATCCACCACGGTTTGTGTTGCCAGGGCTCCCAGACATATAATAATCTTCGGCTCCAGCAGCCGGATTTGGGCCTCCAGGTAGCCGCGGCACACCGCTATCTCGTTGGGGTTGGGCAGACGGTTTCCCGGGGGCCGGCATTTGACCACATTAGTTATGTAAACATTTGCCCGGTTTATCCCCGCCGCCTCCAGGATGCGGTCCAGGAGTTGTCCGGCTTTACCGACAAATGGTATACCCATCTCATCCTCACTCTGGCCGGGTCCTTCTCCAACCAGCATAATATCTGCATCCGGGGAGCCGGCGCCGAATACCGCCTGTTTGCAGCCGTCCCGCAAGGGACAGAGGCGGCAGTTACGGGCCATCTCCTCCAGATCCGCCAACCTGCTAATCTGACCGTAGCCTTCGTCCTCTTTTAATCCCGGAAGAAAATGAACGTGTTTTCCCGGGGACTCGCCAGATGCCTCTTCATACGGCGATCTCGTACTTTCAAACAAACTGGGTTGTTCCTTGGTCACTTTATCCCTCCCCCGACCTCTACCATGAAAATGAGCGTCTCGGTCTTCAGGTAGCGCCAACATCTCTACCCGCCGCCCAGATTAAGCAAGACAGGCTTATAAAAGCCTGTCTTCAACAGTTAAGTCTATTCTATATCTTTTCCGTTAAAGGTACCAGATGCCTTTAACGGCCGGACCGCAAAGGACCGCAGAATGTGTACTTCACCCATGGGTTTCATTCCAATGGGCCAAAACGGCGCATTTCGGTCATATGTCAGTTTCAAAATGGACACTTAATTGCATATGATTATTTATTGCTGCATGGTATACAACCTCGAGCAGCCCCAGGTTCCAAAGGGTAAGGCTTATCCGCATAGTTGGCACAGGATTTGCATGGTCATTCAGACAGTGTTATATTTTTCGAAGGGGGGCAAGTAAAGCCAAGCCAAGTAGCTCACCGATGATTAGTAGCATTCCTTCTTTGGGCCTCGTTAAGAAACCATGAGAGAGGTGATAATACGTGTATGAACTCAAATTCGACCCGGAATTATGCGCGTCCTGTGAGACAATTGATTGTCTGATGAAATGTCAGTACATCAGTTTTGATCTGCAGACTGCCCGCGAAGAACGCGATAGGCTCAACCGAGGCGAGGATTCATTTGTCCTGCACGACTGTGTTACCTGTTATGCATGTGAAGAGTACTGTCAATTTGGAAACCATCCCTTTTACCAGATAGTGGACCTGCAAGAGGAAAAGGGTATATGGCCTACCCCCAAGCCGATCGTTCATTCGCAGATCAAAATGTACTCCCCAAAGGGAACATTCGAACCTAAGGAGGTCGAGGGCACTGCATTTAACATGTGCCTCTTCCCCGATTTCCGGGACAGCATTAAAGGCAAGCTGTTCGAAGACACCACCCAACTGTTCGGACGAGACCTGTTCTGCAACCTGGTCTACCTCCACTATGCCAAGGCATCGGTAATACGGGAACGAGTTCCGCAAATCATAAAGAATTTCGCCAGTTGCGGGATTCAAGAACTGGTCTGTTTCCATGACGAGTGTTATGCGACTTACAAGTCTTGGGCGCCGGCGTATGGGATTGAAGTTCCTTTCAAACCGGTTCACCTGTTTCAATTCCTGATCGACAGGTTAAAAGAAAACCGATCTGCAATCAAGAAGCTGGGCTTTAAGGTCGCCTACCAGCGCCCCTGCTCAACCCGCCTGGTACCGGAGACCGAACCAATGTTGGATGAGCTTTTTGAACTCATCGGGGTTGACAGAGTGCCCCGGAAGTACGATCGGGAAACGCCCCTCTGCTGTGGAGCCATCATGAGAGCCTCCGGACGGGAAGAACTGGCTGATGAGATAAATAAGAAAAATATTGAAGACATGCTCGATGCGGGAGCCAGTTTATGTGTATTTAACTGCCAGGGATGTTATGCCGCTATGGGCGAAATGGTAGCCCAGGC
The DNA here is from genome assembly GCA_001512495.1 of Syntrophothermus sp. DTU052. GTDB lineage: Bacteria > Bacillota > Syntrophomonadia > Syntrophomonadales > DTU052 > DTU052. The sequence continues at coordinate 27,237 of LFRU01000025.1, forward strand.
TGGTCTGAGGCCGATCCTGGTTCATGATCTCTGCAAACTGGCCATTGGGGAAAAGGTTTAATTTTTTAATGAAACGGAGGTGATAACATGGATCGTGTCTACAACGCGTTAAAAGAGATTGTTGGTGAAAGGTTCGTCTCCAATCAGCAGGAAGAGCTGTATCTCTATTCACGGGATCCCGGCACCATGGACCCCGTCTGGCCGGATTATGTGGTGATGCCGGCTTCTACCGAGGAAGTTCAAAAAATAGTAATGCTGGCCAACCAGGAAAAGATTCCGCTGGTTCCCCAAGGAGGAGGACTGGTTTTATCGGGTTTAACCATTCCGTTAAAGGGCGGGATCCTGGTGGATATGAAACGAATGAACCGGATCATCGAGGTAAACAAGAACAGCCGTTACGTCATTGTAGAGGCAGGATGTTCGCACGGTCTTCTCCAGTCATATCTAAACCAGAATTATCCCGATCTCAGGCACTCCCTGCCCGATTCCCCACCCATCTCGACTGTAGGGGGGAATGTCTGCATTCATGGTTCCGGCCATCTTTCCCAGGTCTATGGTTTCCATTCCGATATGGTTAACGGTATGGAAGTAGTCCTTCCCACCGGTGAGATATGTAAAATTGGTTCCTGCTCTACTTCCCCCTACTGGTTTGCCCGGGCTCCGCTTCCGGATTTGGCCGGTCTCTTTCTGGGCTGGTTTGGGACTACCGGTATTATGACCAAGATCTCTTTAAAGCTTTATCCCCATAAGAGGATGAAAGATGTCATGCTTTTCCTAACCGAGAACCCCGAATACATTTCCGACATCATATACAAGGTAACCGACACCGAGGTGGCAGAAGATATCACCATTAGCTGTGCCCCCAAGCCGGATTGGATGGATGGCTTCCAGTTAACCAGCATAGCCATAGTAGGCAGAAATAAAGCCGAACTGGATTTTAAGTTTAGGACCATCCGCAGCGCTCTGGCCAGCTATATCGACAGCCGGGAAGGCGGTTTTATGTATATGCCCCCGGCTATGAAGCACAATTTTACGGAGGTCCCGCTGCGCAGCACCGCTCGGTTTGCTGACGTTAAAAAGGGCGGGGGCTTCGAATATGTGGGCGCAATCATGCCGGTAGACAAATTCCCGGATGCCTACCGGGCGGGGCATGAAATTGCCCAACGCTGTGAAACAACTTACTCCCTGAGTGCACGAATTATCGGGAGAGCCCACTGCATGATGTTTTCCTGCGCTTATGCCTTTAACCGCGCGGATAAAGCAGATGTTGACAGAGCGAAACAGGCTCTCCATGAAACTAACAAGGCGGTACTGGAATTGGGCGGTATCCCCTGGAAGGCTGAATTCCCGGCCCAACAACTGATTTTGGAAAGGATGGACCCCAACACCCTGCGGCTTATGGAACAGGTTAGGAAATTAATGGACCCCAATGGGATTATGAATCCCGGCAATTGGGAGGTGAAATAAAATGCAATATGCAGATATCGTGCACCGCTGTTTCCGCTGTGGATATTGCAACTTTACCAGTGATTTTCAAGACTTTAACTGCCCTACATATAATAAATACCGCATGTTAAGTTATTCTCCCGGAGGGAGAATGTGGCTGATCAATGCCTGGCTCAATAAAGAACTCCAGTGGAGTGAGCATTTTGCGGATATCATGTATTCCTGTGCGACCTGCAACAACTGTGTCGAGGAATGCGTTCAGAACAAATTCAATTCTTACCTGAGTGAGATCTTTATTGCCGCCCGGGGAGAAATGGTGGAACAGGGTCTGGTACCACCGACAGTTCGAGACTATCTTAAGAACATACAGCTGTCTGGTAACCCTTACCGGGCCCCCGCAGAGGACCGGGGTAAGTGGTCTGAAGGGTCAGGCCTCACCAGATTCCAAAATGATGAATACCTCTATTACGTGGGTTGTGTCGGCTCTTACGACGAGCGGGGACAAAAGATGGCTTTAGCCTTGGGTAAACTGCTGATTAAGGCCGGACTTTCGGTAGGAATACTGGGCAGCGATGAGAAATGCGATGGCAATGAAGTGAGGGTTTTGGGAGAAAGTATGCTGTTTGAGGAACTGGCCAGGCAGAATACCGACCAGTTTGCCCAACTGGGAGTAAAAAAGGTAATCTCCCTGTCACCGCATGCTTTTAACGTCATGAAAAAATACTATCCCGATTATGGAGCCGGGTTTGACACTCTACATTACACGCAGGTGCTGTGGGAGCTTATCAAATTGAAAAAACTGAATCCCGGCCAACTTGAGATCAGAGTCACCTACCATGATCCCTGTTATCTGGGGCGTCACAATGGTGAATACCGGGCTCCCCGCAAAGTGCTGCAGTCTATCCCCGGGTTATCCCTGGTAGAAATGAGGAGAAACCGCAAGGACTCATTCTGCTGTGGGGGCGGCGGAGGCAATTTCTTCACCGATATCCTGGGCAGCGGTCCCGATAGTCCCGCAGCCGTCAGGGTGAAAGAGGCGGTCGCTACCGGTGCTGAGGTGCTGGCCGTTGCCTGCCCCAACTGCGCCAAGATGTTTGAGGATGCAATCAAAGTTGAAGGGCTCGAAGACCGTCTCCAGGTCAGAGACATAGCTGAATTGGTTCTGGAATCGTTGAAAGATTAGCTGTCGGACAGATTAATTCTTGCCGAGAGGCCGGCCAATTAATTAAGCCGGCCTCTCGGCTTTTCCCGATATAGCCGTCCCCTTCATTCCCGATCAGGGGCCCAATGCTTTCATGTTCCTCCCACTAATTGCAGGGAAAGCGGTGTTTGCCTCAGATCTGTTTAATGGGAACCCCTATTCTCCCAGGACCCGGAAGAAGTCGTTAAACGCTCCGGTTAATCTCCAGAAGGAAATCCCGGGCAGATTGTTCTCCACCGCAACCGCATACTTCTCGCCCAGGCTGACATTGTTCTCATACCAGACCCGGTGCTGCCGGCCGTTTTGGTCCTGGTAATCGATGTAGGGCGTATAGCTGTTTAAGTCAAATCCCCAAGCCTGCGGGTAGGGACTCTTCAGCAGATTGTCCAAATTTGATTGATAAAAGGTGGTCCTGGTCCCCCGGTCCAGGTTCCAATCCCTCCCATAGGTTCCGATTCCCAGGATTACTTTTTCCCGGGGAACACAGCTCAGTGCGTAACGGGTAGCATCCTCCAACCAATAAATGGGGGCCGATGGGCCCGGTTTGCTGGTACTGTAATCGTAGGCCATGATGATCAGGTAATCTACCGCCTGTCCCACCGCGGTGTAATCAAAGCCCGCATGCCACGAACTGCCTGCGACTTTGGCCGGTGCGGCTGCAGAAAGCGTAAGGTCGTGGGCACGAAGAGCCCCGGCCAGTTCCTTCATAAAGCGTGAGAAATTATCCCGATCCTCAGCAGGTATCCCCTCCAGGTCGATGTTTATCCCATCATAACCAAACTGAAGCGCATGGGCTGTGAGGTTGGCGATCAAACGCTGCCTATTCTGGGGATCGCTCAGCAGTGAATGGAGCTTGTCCCTCCCAGCCGCATCCCACCCCATCAGCATAACGCTGGCATGGGTCTTCAGACCGTTCTGACGTGCCCGGTCCAGAGCCGCATGGCGCCTGGCCGCACCGCCGGCATCATTCCAGTATTCGTAAAACAGGTTCCCTTCACCATCAGTCTCCAGCCACCGGAATATAACATCGGTGAGGGACGGGTGATCCAGTTCCTCCGGGGTTCCATAGTAGAAATAACCCATTACCCGGGGCGATTGACCAAAGTTAATTAGAACCATATTCTGCCTTGCCTTCCACCCTACAGTAGCCCCTATCTGCTCGGCAAAAAATCGCAAGGGCAGGAAGGTCCTCCCCTGATAAATAAAGGGAGCCACATCAAGGGTCACCTCCCGACCGTTAAACTGTGCCTTGCAACTGTCGATGACAAAGACAAACTGGTTGTCAGCACAATTTATGGTAACCTTGCGTCCATTTGGATCCCACAATGCCTCCCCGCCGACCGCGGGATCTTCAACTATGTAACGTACCGGCAGCATGGTTCTCCCGGATACCAACTTACCTCCCGGCGAGAAATTACGCAGCTCGCCGTTAATCTTGATCTGCACTGCTTCTTCAGCATCGGTACGGTGGGGTGCAACCCCTAGAACGACAAACACCATCAGCAATCCGATTAAAAGTTTCTTCAAGCAATCACCTCCAACCAAAGCAGTTCTACATCCACTCTCCTGAACCCTTGAGGCAATTAATTACAAGCCGTAAGGCAGGATTAGGAGCGCCCGGTGTCAAATTAGAACGAGGGAGGAGTTGGCTCCCAAATCTAATCGGGGGTGTATATATGGCCCGCAAAATAGTTATAAAGGCTGTTTCCAATGCGCCACAGGATGACCGAGAAAAATTCAGGTTAAACGATGAGTGGGTATGCATAGCTAACGAGGGCACGACTACAGAAAACATGGAGGGCTGGATCCTTTGCACCTGGAAGCCTGATGGCAGGCATTACAATCAGTTCTACTTCCCGGCCGAAGTACACGCCTACAAAATGAATTTCAAGCCTGGACAGCTGATCTTCGTGATGACCGGCAGCGGCAGGGATACCTTCCTGCCGGCGATGGAAGGGCATCCGGGACAGTTTCACTTTTTCATGGGCCTCGACCATTTTATCTGGGACACACCTAAAGATAAGGTCAACCTTTACAGTTTTAAGAAGGATGGTCACAAGGAAATCTACGAACTGGTAGACCAGAAGGAGATCAGCGGTTAAGCAAAAACCAGGAAGGGTTAATGACTGCTGATATCATACCGCATTTTGCCCCGGGCTTAAGGGTCCGGGTTTTGTTTTTTGTGAGCCGAATCATTACCGGGCAATCACCGCGCCGTCGTCCCCTGTACATTGCTCAGGAAAAGGGGTTCTTTGCGAAGTACAATATCGAGCCGGAGATGGTGATTATTGAGGATGAATCCCAGTATGCCGCGGCTTTGGCCTCCAACCGGATTCAGGCCCTGGGAAATGTGGTGGACCGTGATGTTATCCATTATGCCAGCGGGGTGGATGCCAAATTTGTCTGCGCCATGGATCAGTCCTACGGTGGTGACGGGATCATTGCCTCAGGTGAAATACAATCAGTAAAGGACCTGGAAGGGAAGACTGTAGGCCTTGATAAGGCTTCAACCAGTTATTTCTTCTTCCTGGCCGTGCTCAACAAGTATGGAGTAGATGAGAGCAAGATTGAGATTCAGGAAATGACTTCCGGAGATGCGGGAGCGGCTTTTGTGGCCGGAAAGCTTGATGCTGCAGTAACCTGGGAACCCTGGTTGACTCAAGCCAGCCAGCGTGAGGGGGGCCATGTCCTGATTTCCAGCCGCGATTTCCCCGGTTACATTGTCGACGTTATCTCAGTCCGCCAGGAATTTATTGATCACTGGGAATTGTGACCGATTTCCTCTTTAAAGCCCTGTCCCGAATGTTGTTCCCGTGGTATGAAAGGTTGGGTCGCTAGATAGGATGCCGGGGACCAGGCTCCTCATATCAGACCCCCGGATCATTCCTTGATAAGCCGGGGTTCGCTGCCCACGATTTTGTAATGCCGTTCTTCGCCTACCTCACCATTGGCCCCGGTCTTGCGGAAGATAATCAGGTCATAGCCATCGCTGGTCTTGCTCATGGCCGTCTCATATATGAAACGCTCCCCATTCTCGATCATTTCCCGAGTGCCCAGCCAGTAGGGACAGTTGTTCAGAAAAGAATCGAATTTGGCGTACTCCGAGAAGAGCTTGTTCGAAGCTTCCACATTGATGTCGGCCAGCTTCTTCTCTACATGGTCCACGCTGACCTCGGCTGACCGGCCGATCGACCTCAGATACTCCCGGGCCTGGGCTTCCTGCTGCTTTTTCAGTTCTGCGTAGTCATTATGCGGCGATAAAACCCGTGTTTGCAGGTGGAGGGGAAACATCTCCCTGACCGATTCCGCATAACCTGCGCCATCAAGCGGTTCCTGGTACTTGATCAAGGTATATCTCCCCTGCCGGTCGCGGTAAAAAGTCAATACCGTTGGAATAGCCCCGCTGCCGCTGACCTTGGTGAAAATCCCATTCTCAAAGCCAAAAACCCCCAGGCTGGCTATGGTGTATACCTTCACAGTTTCTGTGCCCTCCTGGACCGAAAGGATGATATGGCCTTCACCGACGAATTCCCCATCCTTGTAACCTTCACTCTGCTGCTTGATCGCATTAGCCACTGCTTCGTCCAGGTTGTCAGTCAGGTGAATAGGGTTTGATCTAAACCCAAAGACGATGCCCAGGGATTCTGCCACCTGATAAAACCCTGCGCCCTGGTAGACTATCAGCACCTCCTTGGTGTTCAGCTTCTTCCCCTTTTCATCCAATATGGCCACATGCACCACTGTGCTGCGTTCCGTTGCCGCTTGACCATCCGGGCCGATTGGTGACCAGTAAACGATGCTACCATAGGGCACTCTCACGCTGCGCACACCTTTGGTCAAGCCAGTGTCATCCCCGGTAAACAGAACCCCATTCTGGGCCGAATAACTGACAGTGGCACCCCTCCCCATACGCTCCGCAAGAATTCGGATACCAGGAGTACTGGACATCGCCGGTGAGTACTTCTGCGGGAAAACGAATATTTTGAAGTCAAGTTGGTTTAAGAATGCTTTGAAAGTACTGATATCCTTGGAGTACTCCCACAGCTTAAGGGGGAACTCCTGCTGCGCCTCGCTCCTGGCAAATGCAACTGTTTCCGTTGCCCCACCGGGAAACTGGGAGGTAAATGTGATCAAATCTACATTCTCAATCAGCGCAAACATTACCACTGCATTACTGTGAAAGGTCCCCTTAACCTGCTCCCCAGTTAATTCCGTCTCGCGGAAATCGTAGTTTACGGTTATGCCGTAAGGAGTGTTCTTAGTCTGGAGAGACACCTCCTGGCGCCAGGTGGAAAGAGGAAGCAGGTTGATTATGTTCACGACCCTGCTGTTATTTCCCACATAAGGGGTCCGGTGTTCCAGAAGTCCCTCGGCATCGTAGTAAGATATGGAGCCGGACGCCGGATTCTTGTCGAGAGCGCTGGTCAACAGCAGCCCGCCCAGCATTAGTAGACACAGTACCCCCATTGCGGTTATCGCCTTGCGCTGACCCTGAAAAAACTCGGCCATCTTTATCATCTTCAGCCTCCTTGCCATATTACTCTGGTCATCAACCATGCCCAGCAGCCGAGGAGCAAAGTTGGCTGACGTGAAGCCCTCCAACACAGTGAGAAGCGCCCGGCCGTAACTCCGGTATTCAGAGCTATCCAACACCGACAACACATACTGGTCAGTCGCCGCCTCCATGTCCTCTCTGATCCTTTGGAAGCAGTACCAGATGACCGGGTTGAACCAGTGGATTACCTGCAACAGGACCAAGAGGTAATTAACCAGCACATCCTTTCTTTTGTAGTGGGCCATCTCATGCAGCAGTACATACCGGATTTCATCGTCATTCAGTCTTTCCACCTCCGGTGTCAGTAAGACCCTGGAACGCAGAATGCCAAACAGCGAAGGGGTTCCGACCACTTCCTGCACCACCGGGGTCAGGTTGCTGCCGACCCCCATCCTGGATTTGCAGGATTCAAAAATGGCTGCAATCCGGGCATCCGGTTCCCGGCAGCCTCCGGATAGATTGCGATTCAGCGAATAGCAGGTTCCAACCAGCCAGAACAGCATAAGGCTCATACCCAGAATCCAGATCCAGGCCAAAACCTCCTCGATACCGGGTGTTACCTGTTCCGCTGGGAAGACCACCGGTGCAGGTTGGATTTCTGTTGATTTATCCGCTGTAACTGGAGGGGCTGCTATGGGCGCAGGCACCTGATATGTATCAACAATCATCCTTTCCGGCGGATTTACTTCCGGTATGATGTTAAACAAGCTCACTGCGCTGGCCGGGCCAAAGGGCATAATGAGTTTTAGGATTAGCACAATCCAGATAAGATAATGCCACTGAGCATTCAGCCGGTTCTTGAGAGCAGCTTTCAATAAAAGAATGACCAACCCTACCACTGCGGCGTGAAGTGAGCTCGTCAAAACGCTGTGAAAAACCTCAGCCACCATCACCCCTCCTCATCAAGGAGTTTTTTTAGATTCTCCAACTGTTCCCTGGAGATCCTTTGTTCCTTGACGAAGCTGGCCAGCATGAGGTTCACTGATCCATCGTATATCTTTTTCAGAAAGGAACTATTGGCATAAGCCCGATAATCCTCGGCACTCACCAGGGGAGAATACAGGAACGCCTTGCCGTCCGTCGGCTCCGCCTTAATCGCTTTCTTCGCCATCAATCGGGTAATGAGGGTTTGGATGGTCTTCGGTTTCCAGTCCGAGCGGGGAGCTAACCTCTCGATCACCTGTGCACTGGTGGATGGTCCCAACTCCCAGAGGACCTTCATTACCTCCAACTCAGATTCCGATATCTGTGGCATCTGACTCATACCTAACCTCCCTAATGGACTACGTGTGTAATCGTAGTTTAAGTATTACAGATGTAATCCTCAGGAGTCAAGCGTTTCTTAGATTTTCCAACCGCAGCGGGCATAAAATGATGTGATCACCTTCCGAAACTCATCCGGCAGCGAACTCATCACCGTATTCTTTATATGAAATGGAATCTCCTTATAGAATGCCTCCGCTATCCCCCCGGTGATGGCCGCAATGGTATCGCTGTCACCGCCGATGGAAACGGCACCTCTGACGGCGTCCTCGTAGTTGCTTGATTCCAGGAAAGCAACAATGGCCTGGGGTACGCTCCCCTGGCAGGAGACATCGAACTGGTAGGATTCCCGGATCTCGTCCAGAGAAAAATTAAGTTCGTAACCGAACCTCTCCTCCACCAGCCTCTTAATCGATGTTTTTGCCTCACCATGCAAGGCCCAGTAAACACAGGCTGCGGTCGCCTGGGCGCCCTTGATCCCTTCCGGGTGGTTGTGCGACACCGCTGCACTTTCCCGGGCTTTGGCCAGCACCTGCTCCAGGGAATCAAAAAAACACCCCACCGGGCTTACCCGCATGGCGGAGCCGTTGCCCCAGCTGTTGTAGGGCAGGCTGTGGTCATCTGCCGCCCAGGCCTGGAAACTCCTGCCGTATCCCGCATCCGGGTACTTCCGGTACCACCTGCGGTAGCAGAGCCCGAAATCCAGGTCGTTCAGGAGGGCATCCATGGTGGCGATGGTCATGACGGAATCATCGGTAAACCGGGAGTTCCGGGAAAACAGTTCAAACTCTTTGGATTTATGGTTGTGCCACTCAAAAACCGAACCGATAAAATCCCCGCAAAGGGCACCAATCATTTACACCAACTCCTTTTGACCGACCGACTATAACAATTTTCATCGTTGACAACCTGGAATACAAGCCCTTTATCATCTCTTCCCCGAACCCATCCCGACCAATAATTCATAATTTGACGGAAAGATCATGGTTGAAGGGCCAGGACCAAAAACGTATACTCAATTTAGAATATTGTTAAAAGTATGAATGGAGGCATGATTATGGCCAATTCATTGTTACCCGAGCTGGAGCGCCGGTGGTGGATTAAGAACTACGACCACGACGTAAGGCCAACGCTGACCTTCCCCCGTTTCCCCGCCTATGAGATTCTAAGGATTTCCGCAAATGTCGAGCCGGATAAAGCCGCCATCGATTTTTACGGTAACCGGATCAGCTACTGGGACCTGCAGATACAGGTTCACCGCCTGGCCAACGCCATGATTGCCGCCGGGGTAAAAAAAGGGGACCGGGTCGGCCTCCTCCTGGCAAATTCCCCGCAGTTCGTAATCTCCTTCTGGGCTCTGCTCCATACCGGGGCTATTGCTGTAAACCTGAACCCCATGTATACCAAGGACGAACTCAAGGGCATTGTCGACAAATTGGGGATTACCGGGCTGATAACCTTTGATGCGGTCTTACCGACTGTTAAGGCCTTATCCCAGGAAACCGATATCAGTTTCATACTGGTTACCAAACTCTCTGATTATATGAAGGATTCAGAGGTCAGCACTTCGGAAAGCCTGGGTTTGGAAAAGGGCTGGCACCATTTCTCCGAGTTTATCGCGGCCTGTGACAATGAAGCCGCCCCCGCGCTGCCCATCAAACAGGAGGACCCGGCGGTGATCCAGTTTACCGGAGGAACCACCGGTACTCCCAAAGGCGCCGTCTTGACCCACCGCAATATCGTCTGCTCCACCTATACCTACAACGAATGGTTAAAACCCATAATCAGCATGTACCCGGTTCCCCGGCGGAATTTCATGGGGGTTTTGCCCTACTTCCACGTCTACGGGGAGATATGTGCCAACTGCTTCTCGGTGGTGAGCCGTGCCACCCAAATTATTCTGAGCAGCTTCAACGTCGATGAGGTATTTGATACCGTGGCCCGGATCGGTGATATCCCCTACTTCCCGGCGGTTCCCACCATGATTACCGCTTTGGTCAACCACCCGCGGGCCAAAGAACTGGGAAAGATAGTGGGCATCATGAATAGCGGCGGTGCCCCTCTACCGGCCTCTCTGATCAAAAAGGCCAATGACCTGAACATCTTCATCGTTGAAGGCTGGGGCATGAGTGAGGTCACCTCACTGGGAATCAACAATCCCTATATGGGAGTCAAGAAGCCCCTCAGCATCGGCCTACCTCTGGTCGACACCGATGTTAAGATCGTGGACCCGGAAACCGGCCAGGAGGTGCCCCAGGGAGAAATCGGCGAGATCCACATCAAGTCCAATCTGATAATGCAGGGCTACTGGAACGAGCCGGAGGAAACGGCGAAGATGATTGACAAGGATGGATACCTCAATACCGGTGATGTGGCTTACCAGGATGAGGACGGTTATATCTTTATTGTCGACCGGACCAAGGATCTGATAATATCAGGGGGTTACAACATCTATCCCCGCGAGATCGACGAAACCGTGCTGCAGCATCCCAAAGTCAAGGATGTCATAACCATTGGAATTCCAGACGAATACCGGGGTGAGGTCCCCAAGGTCTTTGTAATGCTGGAGGAAGGGGCAACCGCCACCGCCGAGGAGATCATAGACTACTGCAAAGAGAAACTGGCACCATACAAGGTGCCGCGGGCGGTGGAATTCCGCTCGGAACTCCCCCGCTCGGCAGTGGGCAAGGCCCTGCGCCGGGTGCTGCGGGATGAGGAACTGGCCAAGAGCAAGCAGGCATAAACTCGCCGTGTGATCCGGCGGTTTGCGTCAAAAACCCCGTCCGGCCACTGCTGGACGGGGTTTTCCATTTCTGACTACTGACATGGTTTACTGGACATAATCCCTGAACTGGACATAGATTCTGCCCACCGAAGATGACGCCCGGTTGGGTATGTTTATCACCTGCTGTTTGTCGCCACTACGCGATGTCAGAACTATGGAGGTTGTTCCATCCGGAGGATCGGCCCCGGGGATAAAGAGGTCAACACCGGTAAAGAAAGGTATACTGAAGAAAAACTCGTCTATTACACCTAGATTGTCTATTCCGTCAGAACCCTTGTCATATACATAATTGTAATTAACGCGGTTCGCTATCGGGTGAGTCGCAGCACTGACTACGTCAGTGCCGTTAATTTCGAGTATGTCGTTATACCCCGGTTGATCACCCCAGAACTCCTTGTCTCTCCCCACAATGAGGTTGACATGGCTGTCACTGCTGTCCATGGCGGCTGCCAGTCCTACTCCCGGCACGGCTGAGGTTGGGAGCCGCAGGAAGTAGTCGCTGCGCAGGGGAGGTTCAGAGTAGAAGTATTCATAAAGATTGATGTCATCACTGCGAATGAGTACAAATTCATAGTGCTGTCCCTTCTTGCCGGCGAAAGGCCCCCAGGCACCATCACTCCCCAGTTGGTAAGTTGCTGCCGGCTGATCACCAGTTCGGTAACCGGTGGCGCCATCTATCTCCCATATCTCCAACCTGGCATCCCCTGGACCAGTGTTGTCAGGGAATACAACTGCCCTTCCCGCCAGCTCCACCTTATCCTCGGGTTCGGGCCAGATGTTGCTGGTTACGGGATTCTTGCCGGTAA
>LFRU01000030.1:0-2012 GCA_001512495.1 Syntrophothermus sp. DTU052
TTTTGCACCCTAACCGAAAAACCCTTAAAATATCGCTATAAGGCATCACATCTGCCAAAATTATGCTGAACGGAAGGAATCGCATGTCAGACTACATCTTGACCCATTCGAAAATCAGGTTCTACCCGGTAAAGCCGGTGAAAGAGGATATTCACATCGAGGATATCGCCCATGCCCTGTCGCTTATGACCCGGGCCAACGGCCATTTCCGCCACTTTTACTCGGTGGCCCAGCACTCCCTTAACTGTTACCGGGAAGCCAGAGCCCGCGGCTGCTCGCAAAGGATACAGTTGGGATGTCTGCTCCATGACGCCAGCGAGTGTTATATCTCCGACATTACCAGACCGGTAAAGCTTCACCTGCCTGACTATGTGGCCATCGAAAAAAACCTTCAGGACATGATTTACGAACGCTTTGGCCTGGGTGATCTGTCGGATGACGAACTGCAGCAGATGGAAGAAATTGATGATGTCCTGCTCTACTACGAGTTTGAGGCATTGATGGGTTATCCCATATTTGACATCCCACCGCCCAGGAAGGCGGACTACGACTTTTACCAGCGGGATTTTGCCAGTGTTGAGCAGGAGTTTCTCGCCGTTTATCATAAGATGAAATTATAGATGGCTTGTTATCAGCGGAAAGGAATTCTTTACAGCGGATTTATATCTTGATGATTTAACAAAATGTCGGCTGTCATGGATTACTGAAGTAAATAAGGTTTAGGCAGGGGGAGGGTGCTATGGCGAATAATAAATGGGTGATTGCTGTATGCATACTTGCAGCATTGGTGATCTGTGTCCTGATGCTGGTTAACTTTGCCCGCGGGGCTGAACCGGTTACTGATGAGCGGATAGATTGGATTACGGACTCATGGATAGCACATAGGGGTCTGCATGATGATAAGAATCCGGAAAACACGATGGCTGCTTTTAACGCCGCGATAAAAAAAGGTTACCCGATTGAACTGGATGTCACATTGACCAAGGATAAGCAGGTTATAGTATTCCACGACAAAAAGCTGAAGCGGTTGTTCGGAGTTGATGGCTATGTGAATGATATGACTTACGAACAACTGGCCGAATTACAGTTCCCCGACTCAAATGAAAGGATACCCCTGTTAAGCAGTGTTCTGGCAACGGTAGATGGTCAAGTTCCGCTGCTTATTGAAATTAAAAACGAGGGTGAAGTGGGAGAACTGGAACGCCTGGTTTATGAGGAGTTAAAAGGCTACAAAGGCCCGTACGCTGTTCAATCATTCAACCCTTATTCGCTTAAATGGTTCCGGATTAACGCCCCCACTGTTTTGCGGGGACAACTGTCGGGGACTTTTATTGTCAGCGACTATGAGGTTGAATGCGCAGGAACCACCCGCCTGCCGTGGTACAAAAGATTTGTACTGTCCAATATGTTGATGAACTTTGAGAGCCGGCCGAACTTCATTGCCTATGAGATCGGTAATGACGGTTACAAGTCCATTAAAGGATTAAAAAAACTGGGGGTCCCGGTTCTGGGCTGGACTGTTGACAGCAAATCAACCTATCAAAGGGTGAAGGATGAGTGTGATAATTTCATAGTTGATACCTTCGATTTGAGATAGGCTTCCAACCCCTGCCAACCGCAGTCATGAATTTGCCAATAAGCTCCTGCTGCGGCTGCTTCTCCGGCAGCCCAAAAATGTTTTGCAGGAAAACTGCCGGGCATTGAATGTACTCTTCCGAACAGATTATACGGTTTCTATGCTCTATGAAGAAAATGTGTCGCCAGGTAGTAGTGTCTCAAGACAAGCGCTATGAAGAGATTTCTTATCTACAACAGAATCTTCCTCCTGGTTGTTGCCATCCTGATTCAGCTGGTGGTGCTGGTTGAGGTTATCCTCCGCTTCAATCAGTATTTTGAGGTGTTCTACGCGGTCAACATCACCATAAGCGCCCTGGCATTCGTCTGGGTGGTGAACAGCCAAAGCGCTCCCGCCTACAAGATGGCTTGGATTGTACTTATCCTGCTTTTTCCTA